>JAGRCC010000372.1 GCA_020433785.1 Anaerolineae bacterium | reverse complement strand
ATACCACCGCCAGAGATGTGGCTCGCAAAACGATTGATTACGTTTATAAAGTTTGGGGCCAGTCAGCGCCGCCCTCTAAATCGGCCGTTACACCGCTGTATGATGGGCAGATCGACGCGTTTGACTCGTTCCTACAAACCGAAATCAAAAAGCGAAGCGCCGAGTTGAAAGAAGCCACGTTACAACGCCTGATTTATAACTATGGCTCTGCGTATCCGGAAGTACTTCACTATCTTCAATCGCCCCCATCAAAAACCCGATCCGATTTAGCCATTATTGAAGCGGAAGTGCGGTACGGTATCCATCACGAAATGGCCCAACAACTGACGGATATTATCTTCAGACGAACGGAACTGGGCACAGCGGGCCATCCCGGTGGAGAGATAGTCGCGTTTTGCGCCGCTATTATGGGTCGTGAACTGGACTGGAGCCAATCAAAAATCGCCCAAGAAATTCAAGCGGTTAACGTATGCTTAAGAACAATCGGCAGCGAGGAGACGTATGCAACAGGTCTTAACCATAGAACAGACTACTCCGAAACAAAACTGGCCTCTTCGGCTGTTTAGTAAATCGGTCTTAAAGCAGCAAAAATTTCGAGAATTGACCGCCCTTTTAGGGAAAACGGCAGGGCTACATTGCTTGGACATCGGCTCCGACAATGGCGTGATCAGCTTGCTCTTTCGGCAAATGGGGGGTACCTGGAAAAGCGCCGACCTGGACGAACACAGCGTTAGCGCCATCAGAAGCCTGGTCGGCAGCGACGTTTATCAACTCGACGGAAAACGGACGCCGTTTAAGGATAACGAATTTGATCGGGTAATCATTGTCGATTTTCTGGAGCATATTCCACAGGATAAAGCGTTTGTGGCCGAACTGTTCCGCATTATCAAACCGGACGGGACACTGATTGTCAATGTACCGCAACTGAAAAACAGCTTTTTGCGTAAATTTCGGCTGGCTATTGGCCAGACCGATGAAAAGCACGGCCATCTCCGGCCGGGCTATACCATTGAGTCGCTGCGGCAACTGCTGGGCGACCAATTTTCGATAGACGTTCACAAGACCTACTCAAAGTTTTTCTCTGAAATGGTCGATACACTAATTGTGCATGCGGTATATTTACTGCAACGAAACAAAAAAGAGCACTCCAAAAAAGGCGCGCTGGTAACCGAACAGGATATGAAAAAGTACAAAAAGATGTTTCGTATCTTTTCATTGATATTTCCGTTCGTCTGGCTGTTATCCCGGCTGGATGCGCTGCTTTTTTTCCGAAGTGGCTACATGCTGATTTTAAGAGCAAGTTCGAATAAGGAGTAATAAGTTTTATGGGCACCGTATTAGTTACAGGTGGCAAAGGATTCTTAGGCCAGCACATTGTCAAAAAATTTAGCGAGTATGGCGAAGATGTCCGCATCTTTGCCCGACCGAATGGCCATACTAATTCCCACGAAAAGAATATCATTTGGGGCGATATTAGAGATTACCGGGCCGTGGAACGCGCCGTAGAAGGCGTCGATAGTGTGGTGCATCTCGTCTCCAATTTCCGCCACGGCGGCTCTGACAAAGAGGATGCCTATGATATCAATGTGGGCGGGACTGAAAACGTACTCAACGCGTCCCTAAAGCAAGGGGTCAAACGCATTGTTCATTGCAGCACCATCGGCGTTCACGGTGATGTCAAGGAAATTCCGGCCACCGAGAAAACCCCCTTTAATCCCACCGATCTCTACCAGGAAACGAAGTTGGTTGCCGAACAAAAAGTGTGGGATTTTTATCAAAAAACCGGGCTGCCGATTGCGGTGGTTCGGCCCATCTCGCTTTTTGGCCCCGGCGATGAACGTATGCTGAAACTGTTCCGCATGATTAAAAAAGGGCGATTTATTATGTTTGGAACCGGTGAAGCCTTCTTTCAACCGGCTTACATCGATGATGTCGTCCGTGGTTTTTACATGTGTATGACCGATGACGCGGCCGTAGGGGAAGCCTTCATCATCGGCAGCGAAGAATATTTGCCGCTGCGCAATCTGGTTAAAGTGATTGCCGAAGAACTCAACGTGCCGCCGCCAAAAATTAAACTACCGATTACACCGGCGCTGTGGATGGCTACGATCTGCGAGCAAGTCTGTGTGCCTTTCGGCGTCGAACCACCGCTGCATCGACGGCGCATGAGCTTCTATCAAAATAACCGCGCTTTTTCAATCGACAAAGCCAAAAAAGTTTTAGGTTACAAACCTGAGGTTTCGCTCAGAGAAGCCACCCGGCGCACCATTCGCTGGTATGAAGCCCAAGGGTGGTTATAGGGAGGCGTCCTATGACTAAATTACAAGACACCGTAATCGCGACTGAATTTGGCCACGCCAAAGAGCAAGGCCTTGAAAAAACAGCCCTTCAAGCGGCGTTAACCGACTCAAAAAAGTCAGCGCTAAGCAAATATCAAGATGTGGTCATCGGCTCAACCAGTTTTTTCGAACTGCTCAAATTTGAGTTTTTAACCACCGTTATCGGCTCTTTGCCGGGTGCGGCCGGGTTAATGCTCAGAAAAATGCTGTACAAATCGATGTTCGGCAGCATCGGCAGAAATGTTGTCATTGGCCGGTCGGTGACCATCCGCCACCCTCGTAAAATTCATTTGGGCGATAATGTGGTCATCGATGATTATGCGGTGCTCGATGCCAAAGGGTCTACAAACCAGGGCATTTTTATCGGTGACAATGTTCTGATTGGCCGCAATTCTGTGATTAGCTGCAAAAATGGCGATATTTACATCGGCGACAATACCAATATCGCCATGAACTGCTTTGTTCAATCGGCCAAGGACGTGCGTATTGGCAAAAATATTTTGTTCGCCGCTTACTGCTACGTGATCGGCGGCGGAGACCACATGACCGACCGCATTGATATCCCAATTCTCGCTCAGGGACAAATTGTGCGCGGGATTACCATCGAAGACAACTGTTGGCTGGGAGCCGGCGTTAAAGTTCAAGATGGCGCGAGCATCGGTCGAGATTCAATCATTGGCAGCGGGGCGGTAGTGACAAAAGATATTCCGAAGTTTAGTATTGCCGTGGGAATACCGGCCAAGGTCGCCAAAAAGAGAACGGCCCAATAGCGCTGTTACCACCTGAAACACCTATCCTCTGTACTAATTCGATCAGGAGAATCCATCATGACAATGGAAAAAATCAATGTTTTATTTATCGTCGATAAATTAACGCTCGGTGGGTCTAAAATCCACGGCGTAACCCAATTATTCGCTCGTGTCATCCCCCGTTTTAATCGGGATCGCTATCGCGTTAGCGTGGTTAGCCTGCGACCGCCCGATCAGGGGGTGCCGTATTTGGAAGAGAACAATATCCGGGTCCTTAACCTGAGCCGGGGGAAATTCAATCCGCTGACGCTAGCCGATTTGATGCAACTGGTCAAAAAAGAAGACGCTCATATCTTGCATCTGCACGGCTATGGAGCCACCACATTTGGCCGGCTTTGCTCGAAGCTCACCGGTATTCCCTGCATTGTTCACGAACATATGTATGATAAAACCATCCCATTATATCAACGGGCCGCCGACAAACTGCTAAGCGGAGCGACAACCCACTCGATCGCGGTTTCAGAATCGGTCAAAGATTTTCTGGTGCGCTATCGAGGGGTGCCGACCGACAAAGTTGATGTCATCTACTACGGGATTTCAATTCAGGCTTTTAATTCCGAGAACGGCCATAACGGTTCACACCAAAAATTAAGTTGTAAAGCCCAACTCAATATTCCGGAAGATCATCTCATGGTGAGCATTGTGGGCAGACTTCATCCCATTAAAGGCCATACCTTCTTTCTGCAAGCCGCCCAACGTGTGCTAAAAGATTTTAAGAAGGTAACCTTTGTCGTGGTGGGTGATGGGGAGTTACTGCCGGCGTTACAAGAAGAAGCCAAACAGCTTGGCATCGAACGTAATGTTGTTTTTACCGGATATTTTGAAGATTTGGCGGCGATACTGGCTGAAACGGATATCAAAGTCATCTCGTCACTGTCAGAAGGCATTCCCTTTACGCTGTACGAGGCGATGGCGGCTAAGTGCGCCATTGTGTCGGCCGATGTCGGCGGTATCGGCGAAGTTGTGAAAAATGGAGAGGCCGGTTTTTTAGTGCCGCCTCAGAATCCGGGTGCGCTGGCCGAAAAGATATTGGTGCTGTTGAAGGACTCCGAATTACGAGAAAAGATGGCCACGGAAGCGTTCAGAGTGTCTCAAAAATATGAGATTAACAATACCGTCAACCAAATCGAGGATGTGTACGAACAGTTGACGAACGGCAAGTAATCATCCAACTGAGCGATCAAAAAAATGATGTCACCCGCAATTAAAATTCAGCAAACCCGACGTAAAATCGAATCGATTTGGACCAAGAATGGCGCTGAGTTTCAAGCCGCGATTAACGGGACGCTGCCCCGTTTCTTTAGCGCCTCTACGCCTGATGAAGTTGAAAATGAGATTCCCGTCTTCTGTTTTCATTCGGTCGAGCCAGATTTATTCGAACAACAACTGCGCTACTTGGCCGATAATGGTTACCGCACCGTAAACTCAGACACGCTGACCAACGCTATCCGGGGAAAAACAAGCGATACGGCCCGGTCGGTTGCCTTGACGTTTGATGATGCTACCGGCAGCTTTTGGGCCGTTGCCTTTCCCTTACTCAAAAAGTACGGCTTTAGCGCCATCCTGTTTGTCATCCCCGGCCTGGTTCCCGATGTCGATCACGCTTATCCCACGCTCGAAGATGTTTGGCAAGGGCGGGCCAGCTATGAAGACGTGGCCAACCGAGAAAATATCCAGCCGCTGTGTACCTGGCCAGAGCTTTTGGCCATGCATCGCAGCGGTCTGGTTGACATGCAAGCCCACTCGCTGACTCACGCGCGGATCAACATCTCGCCAACTGTCGTTGACTTTATCCATCCCGACTTCGATCCGTATTTTTTCAATAATATTGCCATCCCTGTCCCGATCAACGACTCCGTAGAACAGCCTGAGCGCGCCTTAAATTTGGGCCAACCGATCTATGAATCGGCCTCGAGATTGAGCGGCCGGCTTCGTTTCATGGAAGATGCCCAGGTTTCGGCGGCGATGATTGATTATGTAAAAAAAGAAGGCGGGGCCAACTTTTTTTCACGGCCCCAGTGGCGCAATGAGTTATACCAGCAATACCACCTGTTGAGCGCCCAAAAAACTCCCCAAACCGAATACGAAACAACCGAGCAAGCCCAAACGGCGATCGGGCTAGAGTTAGCTCGATCAAAAGAAATTTTGGAACAGCGTTTTGAAAAACCCATAAACGATGTGTGTTATCCCTGGTTTCAAGGCTCCGCCTTCACCGATATGATCGCCGTACAATGCGGCTATCGGGCGGTATACTATGGCCTAAAATCCAGCGAGGACATTTCCGCCACCAAAAATCTTATAAAAATTCCGCGCATCTCAGAAGAGTATCTTTTCTGCCTGCCGGGGAAAGGCAGGAGTCGCCTGCTTAAAGTCTGGGGCAAAAAGATAGCCAGCTTTGCCAAAAGCTAGCCTATCCGGCTAAAATGAGGTGACGGTCACTTTTGAAGAGGCCAAACCGTTGCTTTGCCGATCAGGGATATTTTTGACCCAGTGACCGTCACCTTGTCGCCAGATTCTACCATTATTGACATAAGTATATTAAGGAGCAAATGAATGCCGTCACCCATTGCCCACGTGGCCGTAGGCTATGCTATTTACCGGCTGTACCAACCCCACGCCCCCAAACCCCTACTCCAAAAGATAGGTTTTGTACCCGGGCTGCTGCTCCTTACTGCCGGGTTATCGTTGCTGCCCGATCTCGATGCTATCCCTGGTATTTTGTTTGGTCATTTTGGCCGATTTCATAACAACATTTCTCATAGTTTCATCATCGGCGTGTTGGTGGCCGTAGGGATCGGCGGCGCGGCAGCCATACGGCAACGGCGCAACTTTTGGCCGTGGTTTCTGGTCACGCTATTGTGTTATGAGTTTCATGTCCTCATGGACCTGTATACCGTTGGCGGTCGCGGCGTGCTGGCCTTCTGGCCGCTCTATCCGGAACGGCTTGATCCTGCACCCAAGCTATTTTTCGGCCTCCGCTGGTCCGAAGGCTTGATCAGTGCCCAACATTTGTGGACATTGTCTTCGGAACTCATCTTTGCCCTCTTGGTGGGGCTGGCTACTCAGCTTATAGTTAAACGAAAAGGCGCTCACCAACAGCCGGGTTCCTCCCAGCAGATGAGTCAAAATATATAAAAGCCTTGAAAGTAAACCCCCACTATTACAAACTCCGTATTTATTCGGGCTACCCCAATCAGTAGACACCCTAACTGATAAAAACTGTTAAACGTTATGACAATACATTCCTCAAATCTGCTCTAAACTTATAAGAGAGCATATCGGCCCTTTGGCTTCCTTCGATCCTAATGAAACAGTATTCATTTCTATAGGGTCATCCAATCGATAACGAACGACGTTAATAGAAATCGGATGACTTTTTTTTCAATTTTTCTAACTTTTTTCCTAGCAAAGTTAAATACCTTTATCATTATATGTGGCTATACTAAAAATACTTAAAAGAACTAGCGTCAAGTACCTTGATCAACGATTGGCCTGAAAAGGCAATTTACTAAGTTCTTATTCGTTTACTGCAATTACAGCAGCAATTGTTTCAATTTATCGCTGAATACAGGGCAGTAAACAACGGCTAAAGTTAACCTGCCTCTCTTCCTGATAAGTAACAAGCAGAAAATTAGCGTTACATTGGAACAGCCAGGTAAGTATAACCCCATTAAGCAGGAGGGTCTCATTGGCATTAGGTACATACGAAACAAAGTACATTTTCATCGCACACCAGAAGAATATGATTCTGGATTGGCTAGAGTACTGCTGTATTCGAGATCCACAATTCTATTTTGGATCTATTTCAAGCATTTACTACGATACACCGGGCCTTCATCTTTATGAGGAAAAACTTAACAGCGATTATGTAAAATCTAAAATTCGCTTGCGTTGGTATGGTGACCTGAAAGATTTGGCTCCCGATGCGAAAGTTAAATGCTTTTTGGAGGTAAAGCGAAAATATGGATCTGTCCGTCAAAAAGAACGGTTAGATTTGGTTCTACCCTCAGAAAAGCTTTCAAATAATCCATTTTTCGATGAAGATATATTAAACATGCCATCCAGGGCCTGTGACCTGATGAGTTTAACCGAAAAAACATTGATACCTATGCTGCTCATTCAGTATGAACGCTATCGTTTTGTGGACCCGCAGAGTGGTTCGCGACTCGCCTTGGATACGAATATTCGTTGCCTTCAAGCTAACGGGGAGTATATTCCCATTTCAACACCGGTCTATCTTGGGGCGGGGGTCTTTGAAGTTAAAGGAACTCATCAAGCACTACCCGCTTCGCTGCAACCGATTAGCAATTATCTAAAAAAAGAAGCTTTTTCCAAATACGGACAATGTTTTGACTTTCTAATGAATCCCTCAAGGAGACAGATATAACAAAAATGAACGACATTCTAAATAAGATAGAACTTTTGGTGAAGGACCCTGCTGTTCAAGTAGATATGACGGGTTTTATTTTTGCGCTAGTTGTTTCAGCGATAATCGCCGTCGTCATCGCCGCACTATACCAACTATTCTACGAGGACCGGGCTACAGGCTCACAAATCCATCGCAGTTTTCTATTGATGAGTCCGGCTATTACCGGGCTTTTCATTGCTATTCAATTCTCTTTACCCCTCTCTTTGGGTTTGCTTGGGGCATTATCGATCATCCGCTTTAGAACCCCGGTCAAAGAACCTGAAGAAGTTAGTTTCCTGATGCTTCTTATTGCCTGTGCGGTTATCTGTGCCACATTCCAGTTTGTATTGCTTTTTAGCTTACTGTCATTGGCGCTAGTCCTCCTATTGCTGCAAAAAGCGCTGCCTCGTCTGCTATATTATTCAAAAAGGAAAGATGGAATTTTACTCATCACCATCAGCGACCGTGAGGTTACTTCTGATAAGAAAGCCGGCCTTCTTAGGGTATTGGAAACCAGACTACCAAAAGGTAAAATCGAGAGTATCTCCTATGCTGAGAACCTGACAACCATTCACTACAGCTTTACAGGGCTAAAGGCGGCCGGTATTGATGGTCTTCAACCTTCCTTGAATGAAATCGTCCCGATTCAAAAACTGAACGTATTTTTCAATGGGCAAGGTACGTTGCTCTAGTTTCTAATATTTCTAATTAATTCACTGGCTCTACCTATGCCTATACGACATAATCTGATCAAATTCGGTTTTTCGGTAAGCGTACTCCTCATCGTGGTAATGCTGTATTATAACCTTCCCATGCGAAATGGCTCGTTCGGCCAGCACTGGCATACTCAGCTATGGGGATTAAATCAGTTACAATTTCTTGAGTTCAAAGAGAAACTACGGGCACGGATCTCACCCAGCGTTGACAAAAGGTTTGTATTTAGCAATCAAACTTCTCTATCGCCGGAGCCTGTACCAAGCGTGACGGGTGGATTTTATGATCACTCACTATCGGTAACGCTGGCCATTGAAAACGGTCATGAACATAGTGAAGCGATAGCGATCCATTATACGCTGGATGGGAGCATTCCAACAGAACAAAGTTTTCGTTATCAGAAACCGATTCCGATTAACGAAACAACGGTGCTTCGTTTTCGGAGTTTTTCTCCAGGCTCCGTACCCGGCGCCACAGTAACCCATACCTATTTTCTGGGCACGAACATAGACCTACCTGTGATATCTTTAGTCACCGATCCGGTTAATTTGTGGAGTAGTCATTCGGGTATTTATGTCCATCCGCTAAAGCGCGGGAGGGCTTGGGAAAGAGAAGCCAACGTTGAATATTTTGATAATTTAAGCCATAGTTCATTAAGCTTTCCGGCTGGGGTCAGAATAAACGGCGGCTGGTCACGAGACTTACCTAAGAAATCTTTTCGTTTTACCTATTCACAGACCTCGCTACCCGAAACGCCAATCGACAATATGTTGACTGCTAACGGGCCTGTTGATGAACGAACGGTGGTCTTGCGCAGTTCGACGGATTTTAGACTGCGAGATTCCATGTTTCATTCATTGTATGCTGAAGCAGGGGGGTATACTTCATCATTTACGCCTGTAATGCTTTTCTTGAACGGAGAATTATGGGGAATTTACAATCTCCGTGAGAAAATTGATGATGAATATCTCCAGAGAAAAGTGGGTGAAGGGCATTATGTACTGATCGACGAAACAGATATCATCGGTAAATCGAAAAAGTTTGAACCTCTTATTGATTTCTTGGCGACGCATGATCTTGCTGACAATGCCACCTTTGAGCAAGCTTCCCAATTAATAGACCTTGATAATACCACTGATTATTGGTTATTCAATATCTACGCGGCGAATGTTGATTGGCTCTATAACAATATGTATGCCTTTAAGAAACTTGACGATCCGGATGGCCGGTGGCATTGGATTGTCTGGGATGTCGACGATAGTTTTGGTATTGAAGTTGACGCCGGATACAGGCATGATACCCTGGCTTTTGCCACACGCGAAGAACTCCGTCCCGACCTGTTACCCTCATATATTGAGGATCAAGAGGACTATCTAAGATCAACCTTAATTATCAGAAAATTGCTAGAAAACGACACTTTTCGCGAAGAATTCATTCGTCGATTTTGCGATCTTCAAAATTCGATCCTGACACCTGACCATGTCGAAGCTGCATTTAACAAGGTCATTGCTTTAACGTCGCATGACATGCCGCAGGATCTAAGCCGCTGGTCTCTTTCTGAAGAGAGTTACCTGGAAGATATCCAAAGTATACGCGACTTTATTCGGAATCGCCCGGAAGTCCTGTACGCTTCTTTTCAGCATAAATTTCACCTTGGCCAACTTTTTACCATACAATTATTCAACGAACCTAACGAAGGGGGCGATATTCAAATCAATACGATTAACCCGCAAGCGTACCCCTGGGAAGGGCGATATTTTGAAGACACCCGTATTACTTTAACGGCAAAACCATCACCCGGCTTTAAATTTGTCGGTTGGACAAACCCTTCATTGGGAAACAGTCCGCAAATCGAATTACAATTACATCATAACCTCAGTGTAGGGGCGATATTTGAACGGATATCTAAGTGAGGCAAAAGAGGCCGTCTCGGTCTTTAGCTGTCCAGAATAGTACTACATCGACGGTGGTTTGCGGATCAACCTTCGGTTGAGGTAGAACTACCCATATTCACTCTCGATTTTTTGCTTTACCTCTTGCCAGTGCCGCTTCAGGATAGAACGATCCAGTCACGCTCCCTGGCTCATAAAATGTTGTATAACTCGTTGTTACCGGGGCAAGTGAGCACGTTGGCATCATATAAACTAATAAACGGCTACTAATTTTTCTTGGGTCATCCAACTGGTTACGAATAACAACCAAAAAAAGTCGGATGACCCTTTTTTTAACCCCAATTTTTCTAACTTTTTTCCTAGCAAACTTACACAACTTTATCATTAAATATTGATAGACTGAAGTTACGTAAGTGAGCTAGAATCAAACCCAAGCCAGGTGCAACGCATGAGTAACAAGATTCGGATAATGCATGTGACAGGTCAACTGACCGTTGGCGGAGTCGATGAACTCTTGCTTATTACGGCCAAGTACAATCCTAGAGAAAAATATGATTTGGCATTTGTGGCCTGTGGCTCCTGCGAGGGTTTCATCGGCCAAGAGATTAAAAAACTAGGCTACCCGACTTATGGACTCAATTTAACCACGAATATTTATGATCTTCGTCTACTACCTAAGCTGGTACAGCTCCTAAAATCATACAAACCAGATATCGTTCACTTTTACTTCAAAATCAGTTTTCTCGGTCGAATTGCCGCCAGATTAGCGGGTGTACCGATCATCATTTGTAACGAAGTGGATATGGCCTGGGAAGAATACGGATTTGGCATTGGTCTGATGGCTCACGTCAAACGCAGAATGGACTTCTTGGCCCACAAAGTCATCGCTTGCTCCAATGCCGTACGAGACTATTGGGATAGAAATAATTCTAACAAATACGCCGTCATCTATTTACCCATCGATATGGCCAAATTCACCAAGCAAAACATCTCTGCAAACGGCGCATCATTTAAGAATAATGACTATCCGGTGATGGGGATGGTATCGCGGATTTATCCCGGCAAAGGCCACGAATATCTGCTTAAAGCCATGCCGAAAATTCGCCAATCTATTCCCAATGCCAAATTGAAAATCGTCGGTACCGGTCCCTTAATGTCGGAGTTACAATCGCTCTCAAACTCGCTTAATCTCAATGGCGCTGTTGAATTCACCGGTTTTATTGAAGATCTAAGTGCCGAATTATCGGCAATGGATCTCTTTATCCTGCCGTCTCTGACGGAAGGGTTCCCACTATCGATTATGGAAGCGATGGCGACAGGGCTGCCTGTGGCCGCAACCCCCGTAGGAGGTATCCCGGAGATGATTGAGCCTGGCGAAACCGGGATGCTATTTCCCACCAAAAATCCGGATGCCTTGGCTGATGCGGTGGTTGAAATCCTGAGAGATCCCGAAAATGCAAAAAGAATGGGACAACAAGGCCGCCAAAAAGCCATCAAGCAATATTCGCCGGAAATTTATATAAAACAACTCGATGAACTCTACCAGGAATTGCTGACGACTAAGCAACATCACTAATTACCAGACCTCACCAAGGTGTCATTTCTTCGTTATGAGTACAAGACGAATTAAAGTTTTGCTGGTTACATCTCGAAAATTATTAAAGCCGGATACGAAAATCATCGGCGAACCCCCATCAGCGCCGCTCGGGGACTCGGAAGTGGAAGATTTTGTTGAGCTTCTCAGCGCGGCAAATATCCCTTTTCATATAACATACAGCGAAAAGTTGCGCTTCGAAGATATTGTAGCTGATGGTCGGATCAATTATTCCACCATTATCCTGGCTTTACCCGAAACAGAGCTGGCCACTAATACCATTACCATGCTCAAACAAGTCTCATCTAAGTACGGTGTCAGCGTGATGGCTTCCTATGATGGGGTGGGCGAACGATCTAAGGCGATGTTTGGCATTGCCAACTTAAAGAACAATAAATTCTGCTGCCCATGTTCCATAGTGGTTGATAAAAATAAATTAGCCGACCCTCATATTGAGCCGGAAATTAAACTGGGCGATGGCTGGAAAATTTCATTTCAAAAATGGGGTCTCAAGCGATTTCCGGGCCGCTACGTCAAAAAGCATTTCAAACAGTTCAAGCAGCAAGTCTTTTCGTACAAATCGGTGGAACTGTTGGCAGACGTTGAACCCATTGCGACCGTCAAAGGGCAGCCGGCAATTGTGAAATATCAATATGGCAAAGCAACCAATTATTACATTGCCCTTCAGTCGGATACGTATCTTGATCGGTTTAACTCGATGCACCGAATTATTCGGGAATTTATTCGCCAAAATAGCGGTTGGGGGCTGGTTGAGTGCAACCTGGCCGGCACGATGGTTTTACGGATGGATGACCCCGGCACCTGTGAGCGCGTTTATTTAAAGGGCTATGACACCGAGATTATGGATAGACAAGCCTGGCAAACCCTAATTGGGCTGTTGAAAAAACATCAGGCCAGGCTTAGCGTTATGTATATCCCCCTCTGGGTTGATGACGCCAATCCCCACAACGGGCGGCTATTTATCAACGGCCAAGAAATAAAAGATCGACAAGCCGGGGCTATCTATCATTCCAAAGACGTTTGTTTTGTCAAGGAAAATGGCCACCCTGAGCCACGGGTCTACGATTATGCCGCCGAGTTTCTGGCCTTAAAAGAATACATTCATACCGGCTTGATCGATATCGAGTCGCACGGGTTAACCCACATCGATACAAACTTGGAAGGCTGGCTGGCCGCGGATGATCGTTACTCAAATTTGAACTGGTATCACGAATTTCGCCACGTACCGGAAAATAAAGACACGGCGGCTGGGGAGCAGATCAGAATTTTGCGAGACAGCGCCAAAAAAATCGAAGCAATTTTCGAAAAACTTCCGGCCGCGGTTACGCCATCAGGCCATGAGCAAAGCCAGGATTCTGAGCAGATTGCCCACACCGTTGGCTACCGGCTATTTTCGAGTGAATACAACACGTTTCAGAAAAATGATCATATTATCCGCAATGACAAAATTCGCTCGGTGTTTCTGGATGCAACTGCCCCTACGCCGTCCATTTTTCACAGCGGCTACCCTATCGTCGGCGTATTTCACGATTATGAGTTGGCCCAAGAAGGGGTTAATTGGTTGAACACCGTTATTGAAGCCTGGAAGGAACAGGGTATCACCCGTTTTATCAGCCTTAGAGAATTAACCGGCTACTTATGCGCATCTGTTGACGCCTATCAAGAGGCCAATACATTTAACATTGAGGTAGACATCTCTCACACCGGCGATATTAAGGATAATTCGACAAGCCGGCATTTTTCTGAGCATCAGATGACCCTTGACGTGACGCTTCCTTTTGAGCGAAAACCGGTGAGCATTACTGTAGACGGCCGGCCTTACCCTATTCCGGATTACCATTCAGCTACTCATCAATTGCAATTAACCTTACCACCATTTAAAGCCCTCGATAAACGAAAAATAGCGATAAAACTTAACGCTTTGTCGAGCGTGTCTCATTAAATATAGAACAAGAGCTAATTTTTCATCACTGTAAATTAAGGAGATCATCATATGCAAGCACCAAGTTTTGTGACTGAACGCCCTATTTCAATGGCTCCAGATGGGACAAAATACCCTATTCCAACCGAATTTGAAAGTCAAACTTCATTTGACACCGTTAAGAACACCGCTGAATGGTACCGCAATCAAGGACGTAAGATCGTAGTGGTGCAAGGCTTAGGCTTTGTGGGAGCTGCGGTTGCCGCCGTTATCTCCGACGCGAAAGACGCTTCAGGCCAACCGTTGTATTTTGTGATTGGGGTCGATCTACCCAGCCCCGCCGGTTACTGGAAAGTGGGCAAAATCAATGACGGCTTAACCCCCATTGTGTCGCCCGACGTCGAACTGGACCGACTGATCGATACCAACGTTCACCACACCAAGAATCTGTGCGCCACCACCACTGAGCAGGCTTATTCATTGGCCGATTTTATCGTGGTCGATGTCCCGCTGGATGTCCATAATCGGTTAGCGGAAACAGCTGCTGAAGTTGACATTAATCTCGATGCCTTTAAAGCCGCCATCCGCACGGTCGGACGTAATATGCAGCCGGAGGCGCTGGTTCTGATCGAGACCACCGTGCCGGCCGGCGCCACCCAACTTGTGGCCCAGCCCATTCTGCAAGAAGAGCGAGCCAAGCGAGGCATCAACGCCCCGCTGTTGCTGGCCCACGCCTATGAGCGAGTGATGCCTGGCCCCCGGTATGTGGACTCCATTCGCAAATTTTGGCGCACCTTCTCCGGTATCGATGAAGCTTCAGCCGCCAAAGCTCACCAATTCCTGTCTTCCTTCATTGATACAGCCGCCTATCCGCTGTGGGATTTAGAAGATACCAACGGCTCCGAGCTGGCCAAACTCATGGAAAACTCGTATAGGGCCATGAATATTGCCTTCATTCACGAGTGGACCTTACTGGCCGAGAAAGCCGGCATCAACCTATTTGCGGTGATCGACTCGATCCGGGTCCGCAAAGGTACACACGACAACATTCGCCTGCCGGGGTTCGGCGTGGGCGGATACTGTTTAACCAAAGACTCACTGTTAGCCCAGTGGTCAGCTACGCACTTGTTTGACAGTGACGTGGTGCTGCAAATGACAATGGATGCGCTAAAAATCAACTACACCATGCCGCTGCATTCATTGGATCTGCTGAATGAATTAACGGACGATGGTTTGGCGGGCAAAACCATTGTAGTTTGTGGCGTTTCGTATTTGCCGGAAGTGGCCGACACCCGCAACTCGCCAACAGAGCTGTTGGTGGATGAATTAACGAAAGTTGGCGCCACAGTCATCGTCCATGATCCGTATGCCATCACCTGGCCTGAGCGGCCTGATATTGAAGTAGAACAAGATTTAGAGGCCTGTTTGAGACAAGCTGATGGACTTGTCTTCGCCATCCCTCACCTGGCCTATCGTGAACTATCAACTCAAACATTATTAGATCATACGCCGGTGCCGCCAATTATTGTGGACGCCCAAAATATCATTTCTGATGAAAAAGCCTCAGCTTTACATGAGGCCGGCTGTCGGATATTAGGCGTAGGCAAAGGCCACTGGCGAAAGCGAGGTTACCAATGAAACAAGTAAAAGAACGACGCATCCTCATTACCGGGGGATCAGGATTTATCGGCTATCACCTTTCAAACTATCTCAGCCAAGAACCGACCAATCAGGTCGTGCTGGTTGACAACTTCATCCGAGGTAAACGGGACGAGGATTTAGAAGCCCTTTTGGCCCGACCCAATGTGCAATTGGTTACCGGCGACCTCACCGATCTGGCGACGTTCGCTCAATTGGGCGACGGGTACGATGAGGTTTATCACCTGGCGGCGATTATCGGCGTAAAAAACGTGATTGAGCGGCCCCATGAAGTGGTGCGGGTGAACGCCATCGCCACCCTGTTTTTGCTGGATTGGTTTGTAAAAGGCGGCGGCAAGAAAATTTTGTTCTCATCGACCAGTGAAAGCTATGCCTGGACGCAGCAGTTTTACCAACTGCCCATTCCCACCCCGGAAAACGTGCCTGTCGCTTTAACCGATATCAAGAATCCGCGCAGTTCTTATGCCGGTAGCAAAATTTTTGGCGAACTAGCCGTAACCCAATATTGCCAGATGTACGGCAAACCTTTTGTCAATGTCCGTTTCCATAACGTTTACGGCCCGCGCATGGGGTTTGAGCATGTGATTCCCGAACTGTATCAACGCGCCCTGAATGGCCAAAATCCGCTGGTGGTCTATTCAGCCAACTATAGCCGGGCCTTTTGTTACGTTCAAGACGCTGTGATGGCTATTACCAAAGCCATGCAAAACCCCGCCGGTGATGGTCACACCTTTAACGTTGGCAACGACGAAGAAGAAATCACCATTGGCGAACTGGCTCAGCGAATTTTGGAAAAAGCCAATGTGTCGATTGATATTGCGCCGCAAGTAGCCGCCCACGATCCTATTGTGCGCCGCTGCCCGGATATTTCGCAAGCCAGAAAACTGCTTGACTATCAACCGCAGGTTTCCTTGGATGAGGGGTTGGAACAAACGCTGGCCTGGTATGCTCGGAGGCTGGCAGAGCCAGTAGCCTGAAATCTACTAATGGAATGTCTTAAGTTGGGCAATAAGGTAGAACACACTTAAGGGATTGAGGCTTAACTCGGACACTTGAGCATAAATAATACTCTGGTTCGTAGTAATGGCTTTAGCCATCTAACTTTGGCAGCAACCGCTAAAGCGGTTACTACGAACTATCTACTTAACTTTACCTTGGTGTACCAGGCCAGGTAATTATAGATAAAGAGACTTCCTAAAAGGCTGAAACAAAAAAGCATAAACGCACATTAAAAACTGAGAATTTGTCGATAATAAAATCAATGATGATAAGGGAGAAATCTGATGAAATCCGCGACAAAAACTGAGCAACCTGTGACATTGGAACACACGTCTACCCACCCAAATCTCTTGGACAAACAGCATTACGACAGTCATTATCCGATACGCAATTTACATGAGTATTCAGTTTTCATCGCAAGAACCATTGAGGAGATTGAAAAAATTAGAGAGGGTTGGCAGAATTTACGCCCCTATCCAACGGCTAATATCGACTATTTTCTGACTGAACTCAAAACTCATTCGGAAATAGTACGCCCATATGTTTTAACAATCAGGAATAATGGCCGTCTAATAGCCATGCTTGTTGGTAGAATTGAAGATAAACAAATAGAGTTTAAGGTTGGCTATAAACCTTTATTTAACCCCAAGGTCCGTGTCTTGAACATTATTGAGGGTGGAATAATCGGCGATACCTCGTTTGAGGTTTGCGCGTTATACATGTCGTATCTTCAAAAGGCCCTACAGCTTCAGGAAGCCGATTTAGTATCATTTTCGGATATTCCAACAGACTCTTACCTATACTGGCTGGGAACAACCCAAACGGGGCTTATCTCAAAAGATTACGAGCCACATCCAAACATTCAATACCGAATGACTATACCTGCTTCATTGGAAGATTTTTACAGTCTTAGGAAAAACAAGAAAAATCTTCGTAAAAGGGTTAGGAAGTTGGAAAAGGATTTTTCAGGCCGAGTAGCTATTAAATGCTATAAAACGCCACAAGATGTAAACCAGTTGTGTCAGGATTTGGAGAAAGTGTCAAGTAAAACATTTAAGAAGGCCACGGGAGATGCCTTTGTTAATGATGCTAAAACACGCAATTATTTGACCTTGCTGGCCGAAAACGGCCACTTGTTGGCTTATGTGTTATATATTGACGATAAACCCATTGCCTTTGAAGGCATATTAAAGTACAAAGACGTTTATTTCAGCCATGAATGTGGTTATGATCCAGACTACGAAACGTATAGACCGGGAACTTACTTGATGTTAAAAGTAATCGATCAACTATCAAACGACGATCAGATTCAATTTATGGATTGGGCTGCCGGAGATTATGAATATAAAAGCCGTTTTTGTGACTTGAACTGGAACGTGGCAAGTTTTTACATTTTCCAACCGTCACTCAGAGGAATTAAGCTTAATGCTATGAAACTTTTCTGCGGGGCATCTCATCGCTTTGGGACCAACCTACTGACAACCTTTAAGCTAAAAGATAAATGGGAAAAATTTAAGCGCATCCAATTTACTAAACAGATTGGCCCCACTTTAGGTATTTTCTTTTATGATACGCCTTTCTTCGAGATTAATCAGATATGGCTAGATGTTATCCAAATTAGTTCTTAGGATACCTCATGGCTTTTATTAGAACTCATTCATTTCATCAAACATATTAATGGAGTTGTGCATATGGTCCAGACAAATATTTCCAATAATATTTCGATGGCAAACTGAAAGTCATCCTATGGAAGAACAATTAGACTTACCCAAGCAAGAAAAACAAATTCTAAATCAATCCATTTTTTACTCCTTTTCTCTTTACCTGCGCATGTTCTTTAAACTCATTGGCGGAATTGTAGTGGCAAAACTACTTGGGCCGGCAGCGTATGGGTTAAAAAATGCCTTTGATTTGGCAGTGGATTACCAGACCTATTCTGATTTCGGGACATTTGAAGCAATTCAAATTCACGCGCCGTACCACCGTGGAGCAAACGATGCGAACCAGGCCGAACGGATCATGACCACCGCTTTTGGGGTTAACATGTTACTGGCTTTAACAGCCGGCGGGATACTCATCTTAGCCTCATTTTATTTGAGGACAACCGCGTGGGACACGCCTTATGTGGATTTCCTCCTATTTCTAGGGTTAATTGTTATTACCAATAAACTCAAGCTTTTTTATCTTAATAAACTCAAGCTTGACAAAAAAATCTACCTACTCAGCCAGGCCGAGATGCTCTATGGTATCGCTGCCACCATTTTAGGTATAGTCTTAACGTACTACTACGGCTTAAGGGGTTTATTTATTTCTCTATTCTTAAGTGACGTAATTTATCTTGGCTATATTTTGGCCGTAGAAAAAAAGTTACCGCCGATGATGATATCTTTCCCGCTATTTTGGAAGTTAATGAAAGTAGGGTTATCAATTAACATCGTTTTCTTCCTGATCACGTTACTTGAAAGCGTCGATAGATTAGTCATCATTACGATGTTATCTGAGGAGTCATTAGGATTTTTTGGGATTGCAACCGTTGCTATTGGAGTTGTCTTTACCGTCCCAATGGCTGTGGAGTCAGTTACACTACCACGGCTCATGGAAAAATTAGGCAAAACTCAGGATATCAACCGTATTAAAAACTTTCTAGTCGACCCAACTATTCTTATGGCTTACTTTCTGCCATTTCTACTAGCTGCTCTTTATTTTGGCATCCACTTACCCATTGACTATTATCTGACGCAATATGCACCTTCCGTCAACGTGGTCAAAATTTTAACGCTTAGTTTGTTTTTTACTGCAACGTATACCATGCCCGTATCGGTCTGTTTTGGGCTTAACAAACAGCTTAATATTACTGGTATCATTATTCCCGTAATTTTATTAAATCTGCTCCTTAATTACGTTTTTATTCGCATCGGCTGGAACATCGACGGCGTAGCCTATGGCACAGGTATTAGTTATTTTGTGTTCAGTTCGGTAATGATCTGGTATACGCTAAAACAATTTCAGGCCAAATTCAAAGAAGTTTTCAACCTACTACTTCTCATCTATTGTCCTTTTTGTTATTTGTTAGTTTTAACTATCACTCTTGACCATTTATGGTATGCAACTACAACAAACCTTTGGAATGATCTTCTCACTACAGCGGTACGATTTGTTATCTTTTCAATACTTTACAGTTTGATTTTTATTCTTATCAGGAAACATGAGGCGGTAACCAAATTGATCGAAAATTTGCCAATTTCAGAGGTATTTCAAGAAAAGTTAAGAATGCGTTTTTCGCAGAAATAGCTTCATCAAGATTCTAATAAATCAGCTATACAAAATCATTAGGAGAATTCACAATTATGAACGCAATAATTTTAGCCGGCGGAAAAGGAACCAGACTTGCTCCCTACACAACCGTATTTCCTAAACCCATGCTGCCTATTGGCGATAAACCCATTTTAGATACCATTATCAAGCAGTTGGCCCATTATGGCTTCAATGACGTTATTTTGTCGGTCGGTTACCTGGCTGAACTGATGCAGGCCTACTTTAAACATAGCTATGAACTCCCTGAAGGTGTAGAATTAAACTACGTGCGCGAAGAGCACCCGCTGGGAACAGCCGGGTCGCTATCGCTCATCCCCAAACAGTCCGAACCCTTTCTGGTTATGAACGGCGATACCCTAACCACCATCAATTACCGGAAGCTGGTTGAGTTTCATAAAAGTCACAAAGCCAAGATCACCATTGCTACCCACAAACGAGAAGTCTATATCGATTTCGGGGTGCTCCGCACCAATGGCGATGATACCCTAATTGGGTATGATGAGAAACCTACTCTGCACTATCAAGTTAGTATGGGTATTTATGTTTTAGATCCGGACGTTTTGGAACTGATTCCCTATAACCAGCGGCTTGATTTTCCTGACTTGGTGAAACAGTTGATGGAAAGCGGCGAAAAAGTACAATGTTATATTACCGATGAATATTGGCTTGATATTGGTCGTCACGACGACTATGCAATGGCTGTCGAAACCTTTGAAAAAATGAAACCCGAGTTGTTAAAACAAGACTAATTGAGGATTTATCTAATGCACCAACAAATTCCACTCGCAGATATTGATTTAGGGCCAGCTGAAATTGAGGCGGTTGCCGAAGTGCTGAAATCAAAGTGGTTGACAATGGGAGAAGTGACCCAGCAATTTGAGACCGCTTTTGCCAAGTACATTGGGGTGAAGCACGCCTTCGCGGTCTCAAATTGCACCGCCGCCCTGCATATCGCCCAACAAGTTCTGGGCGTTACCACCGGAGATGAGGTCATTTGCCCGTCTCTAACGTTCGTGGCTACCGCCAACGCGATTCTGTATACCGGGGCTACTCCGGTTTTTGCGGATGTGGCCGGCTACGATGATTTAAACATTTCGCCGGATAGCATCTCAGACAAAATCACGCCCAACACCAAGGCGATTACGGTGGTCCATTACGCCGGCTATCCCTGTGACATGGATCGAATTGTGCAGATAGCCAACGAGCATAATCTCTACATTATAGAAGACGTGGCCCACGCGCCGGGAGCCACGCTCAATGGCAAATCTCTTGGTACATTCGGCGATATTGGTTGCTTTAGCTTCTTCTCAAATAAGAATATGACCACCGGGGAAGGTGGCATGATCGTGACCGATAATGACGATCTGGCCGAAAAGATCAGACGTATTCGCTCTCACGGAATGACCTCCTTAACCTGGGACAGACACAAGGGGCATGCCTACTCCTATGACGTTGTCGACCTGGGCTACAACTATCGCCTGGACGAAATGCGAGCGGCTATGGGACTGGTACAACTGCAAAAACTGGAGCGCAACAATTCGTTAAGAAAAGACATGGTGGCAATCTATCAAGATAGGCTCGTCCCACTCGAGGAGATTACCGTTCCGTTTAGCCCTAATTATAGGGGCAACTCATCCTACCATATTTTTCCCATTCTGCTTCAAGCCGGCATTAACAGCAATCAATTTCGGGCGGAAATGAAAGAGCGGGGCATTCAAACAAGCATGCATTATCCACCGATTCATTTATTCAGCTACTATCGAGAAAAGTTTGGCTATGCGGAAGGGATGCTGCCGTTTACCGAAGAGATTTCTCGACGAGAAGTTACGTTGCCGTTGTTCCCTAGTATGGGAGCGGAAGCTATTGAGTATATTGTCGAGGCCATCAAGGCTTTAACCAGCGCCCCAGTGCAAGTGAGCGTCTAGCGCATAGCTCTACCACCGCGACTGATTTTTAGTCCGGCCCATTCTAGCGTCAATTAAAAACAAACTTTTTTATCCGTAATTTTAAATCACAATGCTCCGGCATTGAGGAAATGAACTTCAGAGCACAGGTTGCTCAAACTTACATGAGTTTAGCTTACGACTAATTACCCCGGAATGACCTCAGCAATTTTTAATTTGGCCTAGGACTGGTCCAGTTCTGCTAATCTGCGGCAGCGCCATCAGAATAGCTAAAACTGGGCCAGTCTGTTTTCCCAAAGAAAATTGCCAGAATTACCTGCGTATTAATCACTTGGCTCACTTATCCTATTGACCGACACCCCCTCTATAACATACACTTGGGTCTAAAGAAACAAGAACTACAGAAAACTCTGAGGTTATCAAGAGTAAGCAGCACGTCTGGCTGGAGTTTTCTACTAAATTTATAAGAAGATCCACGACTGCCTAACAGCCAACAAGGAGAAAAAATGTCTGACTATATTACAATGAAAGGCCCCTTCCATACTAAAACGCCCACTCACAGTCGCATCTATTTTCGGCTGTTTTTTGTTTTAGTTATCGGCTTAGTCACCCTCGGCCTGACAAGCCAACCGATTTGGGCTCAGTCTCAAGTGGGATTGTACGAACCTTGGGAAGTAGCCATAAAAAATAACAAGAGTTATTCAAACCCCTTTGATTTTACAGAGATCGAATTGAGAGCAACGTTCCGCGCTCCTTCCGGCAAACAATTCAACGTCATTGGGTTTTACGATGGGGACGGCAATGGAAAACAAACGGGTAATGTCTGGAAACTTCGGTTTATGCCGGATGAACAGGGGACCTGGACGTACAGTTATACCTGGTCGGATAACAGCTCGGGGGGAAGCGGCAGTTTCACCGTCACTAAATCGATTAACCCCAAAAATCATGGACACGTCCATGTAGACCCTGATAATCCCCGCTATCTCATTCACGATGATGGCATCCCTCATTATTGGTGGGGCGCTAACTGGATAGATGCCGAATCAATCGGTCCATCGTCAAAATGGGGACAATCGAATCAAAGTTGTACTAACAATGCTGAATTCATCTTATACCTTAACCGCCTAGAATCGTATGATCATAATGGATTGCTACTAAAAATGGCCCTTTTCCCCCTTGAAAATGATAAACTCTCTTGGGATCTAAGCTGGCTACACCGGCAAGAGTGGTTAATCCGCGAAATGTTAACCAGAGGTATTTATGCGCAAGTGAACTTTTTCGACACTTGGTCACGCATTCCACCTGGTTGGGACTATGATACGGATGGGGATAAACACCTATTTAATGTTTGGGAATCGGGTGATGAGAAGGCTAAACAAAATTATATTAAGAATATTGTTGCCCGATTTTCTGGCTTTCCCAACGTCTATTGGGAAATTGGCAACGAGATGGAACATTCAAACTCAGCAAGCAGCTTTGCCAATCAAGCCAATAGTAAATATATCCCCTGGATATATCAGGCTGATGCTTATGACTTACCGGTTGGGTTATCTGAGGGTGTCTGGCAAAATACCGAGGTAGATATTGGATTTCTGCACCAGACAAATGAGTTGCCAGCATCAAATTGGAATAAACCAACGATTATGAATGAGTTAGTTCGGGGCGGCGAAGAGGGAGAGCTCTGGAGTGATGAGGCCATCCGTAATGGAGCCAATCGGATTTCATACCGGCGGACCTTTTGGCGAATGTTCACCTATGGTGGGTCGGGGTCGAGTGAGGCCACCTGGATCGAATTTACCGATCCGCCAAATCAGGCCGTGTTGAATGTTATGGCCGATCAGCAGCGTCTGAGACAGTTTATCGAGAGGCTGCCGATGAATATTAACGAAATGGACCCAAATGGATCGTTTGTAAAGTCGGGTCCAGGCAGCTACAGCACGCGAAGTAAATCAGGCGAAGGGTATGTGACCTATTTTCTATTGAATCCGGGGCAAACACGGCAGGCCGGAACAGTGAAGGTCGATTTACCGGCCGGGAGTTATAAGGTTGAATGGTACGATCCTAAAGTGGGTTCGGTGCTCTCGTCCACGGAAATCACCACCAGCGGCGGGCAAGTTACCTTAGCTTACCCTGAATTTACAGAAGATATTGTTCTCCAAGTGCTCAATAAAACGGTTGTTCAAGCTATGGGGTATACCGGAGATTTTATGATAAAAGATACCTTAGAAACCTCGAAGTTAAATGACCAGCTTATCGCTACCAAAAAGATTATTGATAGCGCTCTCCATTTCATTTACTTGCCAATATTGAGCCATCACGGAGAGTGTTAAGAGCTGAGTATTAATTAGCTTTCCGCTGGGTCGCAATAGAAATCACAAAAATGAAAAGGGCTGCCAAATTAAAGGCAGCCCTTTTCAACACCTACCACGAACCAAATCGTACTACCACTTACTCATCTATTGCAATCGTTACTCCGTACCTAAAGTCTCTCTAACCATGTAAATCGGTTTGTCCTGGGTCTCGTGGTAGGTGCGGATAATCATTTCACCCAACAGCCCCATAATAATGAGTTGCACGCCTAGTACGACCAGCAGAATAGCTAACAGCAAAATGGGCCGATCCCCAAGCGGCTGAAAAAAGACAAGGCGTAATACGGTTAAATAGAAGCCGATCAGACCACCTCCTATTAAAGATAACAAGCCGGCAAACCCGAATATTTGAATCGGGCGGGTAGCATAATCTAATAGAAATTTAACCGTCATTAGGTCCAACATCACTTTAATAATGCGTCCCAGTCCATATTTTGATTGACCAAATTTCCTGGCGTGGTGATTAACAGGCACTTCTGATACGGTCACGCCCATCCAACTGGCCAGAGCCGGGATAAATCGATGTAATTCCCCATATAGACGAATATTCTTGACCACATCCTTCCTGTAAGCCTTAAGCGAACAGCCGTAATCATGTAATTGAACCCCAGTTAACCTTGAAATTAAAAAGTTAGCCATTTGAGAAGGGATTTTTCTGGTTACAAACGTATCTTGCCGGTTAATACGCCAACCGCTCACCACATCATAGCCTTTGTCTACTTCCGCCAACAAAAGCGGGATATCAACCGGGTCATTTTGGAGGTCGGCGTCCATTGTAATAATGACTTCGCCCTGAGCATAATCGAAACCGGCTGAGAAGGCCGCGGTTTGCCCAAAATTGCGGCGGAAACGGATAACCCGAACTCTATTATCTTGTTCCTGAAACTTCTTCAATAATTCAAAACTGCCATCGGTGCTACCGTCATCAATAAAGATGATCTCGGAAGATTGCTCAAGTTTATCCAGAGCATCGGTTAATTTTGAATAAAGAATTTCCAGATTCTTTACTTCATTGAGTAAAGGAATGACAATTGATACATCGATTTTCGCGATAGTAGGCTCGAAGTTCTCTTGCGACACCGGCTGGTGGACAGTTATATCTTTGGTGCTCTCGCTCGAGTAATCTACGCTTCGACGCAACGAATCTGAGGGCTGCTGTTGTACAACTTCTTTTAGAGCTGCTTTTGGATTTGTGGTTATCATATTAAGCTCCTTACAATATTTGACATAAAAATTTTATGTAGGAATTAGTCCGATACTTGCATATGTGAGGGGTATTTTTGATCATACATATAAATCCGCATTTTGAAGTTTCTAGCTCGTACATGTACGTCTAAATTTTCCACCAATTGAGCGTGGTTTTTGAACCATTCATGGGCCTCTGGCCATTTGTCCTCCACATTCATATCTTCAACAAACCAAATTCGCTCATCATATTTATAGAGGGTATTCAAATCTAACGTTTCCAAACTAATGGTATTTTCTTCAAGGTAATAATCCGCAATAAGCGCATTTGAGGTAATAATAATATCTTTCTCACCACTCAATTTATCAACCAAGGCGAAAGCTTGTTTCCAATTATCTCTATTGCCATTCTGGTATTTGTAGTAGAGCATATTTTCGGTCATCGGAACCACTATCAGTACGACCAGAACTGCCATCGATAAAAGTTTATCTCTTTTCGCCGTTTTTTTAAGAACCTCAATGGCGGCAATACTGGATAAGATCACCCAACTTGTTAACGTCATAAAAACATATCGGTTTGCTGAATACTGAATAAGTGAAAGCATCATAACGGCAATAAGAGGAACAACCGCACCGAGCAAAAAGTACAATCCAGCCCGATCTTTCTGGCTGATCTTGTATAAAGCCGCTAGTAGTGCTATACATACAACCGGTACCCCAACATAGAAAACAACGCCACCCATAATCCAAATCGGATTACTATTCGTCCATCCAAACATTTTGAACCAGATATATGGATTAATTAGGAATTTCCAGCCTAAACCTACGGCTCCAATTGCGCCAGGAATAATGAAGACAGCTAAATTGCGAACGTTAAATCCACGAGGTTTTTCGATGGGCAAAATAACAAGAAGTCCAATATAAGCGGTGATGACCGGCACAAAAAGGAGTGCCGTCAATCGCTCATTTACGGCCAATCCAAACCAGACTAACGACATTAGCAAATAACCGAGGCGATCTTCTTCAAGCCCAATGTAGAAATAGAGCATACCCAATGAATAAAAAAGAAGAAGTGCGGTATAGAAGCGAGCACTTTGCGACCAGTAAATGTGCCAGGGAGCAATTGCCAACGATAGACTAACCACGAGAGCTGTTGCTGAACCAAATATTTTCCTCACCGGAAAATAAAGGAAGGGGATTGTGGCAATCCCTATCAACGCCGGTACCACTCTGGCATTCCACTCATTAACATGAAAAATGTTGAATACCATATGAATGAGTATGAATGAAACCGGGTTAAGATCAACAAGGTAACGAAATGTAAAGGGGAAAGCCGTATCTCTCAGGGTAAACATTTCGTCCCACCAAAAGC
>JAGRCC010000371.1 GCA_020433785.1 Anaerolineae bacterium | reverse complement strand
CTGCCCCTATTTTACTCCAAATAGTGTCATTGTACACTGCCAAAGTTTGATCGACAACGTGATCCCAGGTGAATTGCGCCGCTTTAGCCTGACCTGACTGCCCCAACTGACGGCGCAAATCAGGCTGGTCGATCAGCCGGCGCAGCGCCACGGTCAGGCTGTCCGGTTGTCCGGGTGGCACGAGCAGCCCTTCCTGGCCGCCGGTCATCAGTGAGCGGTAGCCGACAATATCCGAAGCGACGATGGGCAAACTAGCCGCCATCGCTTCGAGCAACACAATTCCAAAACTCTCGCACCCCAGCGACGGTGCGCAAAAAATATCGGCCTGATGGTAGAAATCGGGCAGCCGCTCCGGGGCGACATAACCAATGAACTCCAACCCGGTGATGCCTTGAGCCTGGGCCAATTGCCGGTACATATTGACTGTACTGGGGGCGACAGGCCCGATCACGTGGAGTTTTAGATGCGGATAATGAGGCTGCAAGCGACAAAACGCGTCGAACAAAACGGCGAAGCCCTTGCGCGGGTCTAATCGCCCGACAAATAATAGCGTGATAGGTTGAGGCGGGTTAGGTTGAGGCAACGACGCTGTCCGGCCAAACCGGCTTAGATCGATGCCGTTAGGGATAATGCGATAATTGCCCGGAAACATGCCACCGGCGAACTCGCGCGCCGGCGGCGAGACGGCAATCAGACTATCTAATTTGGCAAATAGCCGCTTAAAAAGTGGCCGGCTTAGCTGGTACAGCCGGTGCGGCCGTTCGTGGTAGGCGTGAAACGTGCCAACAGTGGCCGTGTGAGATGAAGCCAGCATCAAAAACCACCAGGTTAGGCTAGGCGTGAGCGGCTCTTGTAAATGAATAATATCAAACTTCTCCCGTCGCAACAGCTTTTTGACGGTGATCGAGGTTAAGGGCGAAACACCAATCCGGGCCAGGGCGCCCGCTATCGGAAAACAAACAATCTGGCGGGTCAAGATCCGATAATTCAATCCACTATAACCAGGGAAGCCGGAGCTGGCGGCAAAAATCTGAACCTCATGCCCTCGTCGCTGCAAACCGCCGGCCAGAGCCGCCACATGTTCGGTTACGCCGCCGGGGTAGGGAAAATCATAAGGAGAAACCAAAGCAATTTTCATAGCGAGGGCTGCACCGGGTCGGTCCAAATGGGAACGGTCACCGTCCACTGTTCCGGAGTTTGGGCGATGGCTTTTTCCATTTCGGCCAGAATAAATTTCATGCCGGCGGCCACGCGCTCCTCTTCTGACCCTGACGCCGGCGGGTGGTATGGCGGCAAAAAATAGGCTTCATAACGTTGATCCGGATTACGACGGCTAAACCCCATCACCAGCGGCGCACCCGTTCTTAAAGCCAAACGGATATGCCCGTCCGGCAGCCGGGCCGGATAACCGAAAAAGGGCACGATCTGGCCCGCGCCGGTAATGTCTCGATCGGCGGCCAGACCGGCCACCCCTTGTTTTTTGAGCGTCCGGATCAGATCGATCAGCGGGCCATCGACAGGAATCAACTTCAACCCGTGGCTGGTGCGCAAGGCGGTAATGTACGCGAACAGCTCCGGCGGTTCGACCCGTTCGACCGGGATGGTGATCGATAGACCGCGCCGGAGCATAGCATACAGCACCACTTCGATGTTGCCCAAATGGGCGGAGGTCATGACAATGCCCTTGCCTTCCGCCAGAGCGGCGGACACATGCTCCCAGCCAATGACCGTCACCAGTCGATCGACGGCCTCCGCCTCTAAAGCGGGTAAGCGAAATAGATCGAAGTAGTTGTAAAAGATGGTGTTAAAGGTCAACCGGGTTCGGCGCTCGATCTCAGCGATCGGCGTCTGCGGCCCCATAATTCGGCGCAGATTCGAGCTAATCGTTGCCCGCACCGGCTTATTGACCTGGTAGGCGACGCTGCCACACCAGCGACACAACGTATAGCCCAATGGGGCCGGAAACTGCGGCCCCATGAACCCCGCCAGGCGATAGAGGTAGTAGTTAAGACTCACTGCTTTAGCTGACCAGCGTATTAAACATCGGTCGATGACCTTTTATCCCAGCAAGAGACCGCCGGTCGGGCCATAAATGCCCGCCCTATTTGAACCAACCGGCCTACCGGATGTAGATTTCGCCAATGCCACGATTATTATTTCCAGCTGTATCAACGGCATCAGCCCCCACAATAAACGTGCCTCGAATCGGCGGGGCATTAAGCTTCTCTTCATGCCGGCACTCAACCGCGTTGCCACAATTAACATCGCCTCCGACCAGGGCGGTTTGGTTTTGGGTAAAGACGC
>JAGRCC010000370.1 GCA_020433785.1 Anaerolineae bacterium | reverse complement strand
GCCTGTGGCGCGATCCGGATTTGGCTGTGGAGCGAATGAGCCTCATTTTGCAAGTGGCCGGAGTAAATTAATGTTTATTGTTGGCGCGCTTTGGGCCGCTGCCGCCGGAGTGGGTTTTGGCGTGTTCCAAACGGTTAACCGCCAGGCTGTGCGGGGTCTGGATGTTTATCTGGCCACGTTTATCCAGTTGTTAGTGAGTACCCTAGTTTTAGTGGCCATTTCTGCCTTCACAGAGGATGTCACGCAGCTAACAACAGCCTCAATTGCCGCCTGGATCTATTTTGCTTTGGCCGGATTTGTTCATTTTTTTGTGGGCTGGACATTTCTCAATGCCAGCCAAAAAATGGTGGGGGCGGCTCGCACCAGTTCATTGATCGGCACCATTCCCCTTTTTGGTATCGTGCTGGCGGCCTTAACGCTGGGCGAATTCCCCACCGTGCTCGCGGTGGTCGGCATGGTTGTCATTATGGGCGGGGTCTATTTGGTGAATTACGCCCGTCTTAAGCAAGAGGTATCGCCTAACCCAATCGAGGGACAGGCAAGTGGCTGGCGATCGTTACTGCCCGGATTAGTGGCGGCGTTGTGTTGGGCCCTCAGCCCGATCTTCATCCGCTTTGGGCTGGCCGAACTTCCCTCCCCGATGCTGGGCCTGACCATTGGCATCACCGTCAGTACGATAGGGTATGGGGTTGTTTTGGCGGTTCGAGGCCTGTCGACATCGCTGACAGACATTCCAGCCGATACTGTCACCACCAAAGTTATTGCCGGCGTCTTGGTGGGGTTGGCCACGTGGGCCTACTGGGTGGCGTTTGGCCTCGCCTCAGTGGCGCTGGTGCTGGCCTTGGCCCTCTTATCGGTGCCGGTGGTCAACCTGCTCTCACCCATTATTGTTGGTCGAGACCTGGAACAGGTCACCGGTCAGGTCTGGCTCGGCTCGGCCTTAATCATTGGCGGGTCGCTGATATTGATCTTCTTCCAGTGAAAATGTCCCTTTGACAAAATTACCTCCAAAAATAAAAACTCATTCCCTCCTCTAAACCGAAGTTTGATAATTAAGCCACTTTCAGCGACATAGTCGGATCTGGCCAGATAGCCGAAGTTGGCTTTAATACTGTTTGCTATCCCCCCGGAATGGGGTAAAATAGAATTATTATTATCTCTACAAGCCACAAACAAAGCCGGGAAGTCAACAGCCTTGGATAGGAACCAACAAACAACCAGCTACCCAACTATCCATCCAACCATCTCTATAGGAGGTAACCGTGAGCCACGAGTCGATCAGATTGACTGCCATGGCCAAATGTGCCGGTTGAGCCAGTAAAATGGCCCCGGAGGCCCTGTCGCAAGTGTTGCGACCTCTCAAAAATCTATTCAGCGGCGACGGCTACCCTCAGTTATTAGTTGGTTTAGGTGTGGCGGACGACGCCGCTGTTTATAAACTGAATGATGACCAGGCTATCATCAACACGCTTGACTTTTTTACCCCGGTGGTCGATGATCCGTACGATTATGGGGCGATCGCCGCTGCCAATTCTATGAGCGATGTGTACGCTATGGGCGGCGAAGTGAGCTTTGCGCTCAACGTCGGTGCTTTTCCGGCTCGGCTTGATCCCGAGATTATTACGGAGATTTTGCGGGGTGGGGCGGAAAAAGTCATCGAAGCGGGCGCGGTCATTGCCGGTGGTCACACCGTCACCGACGACGAGCCGAAATACGGCCTGGCTGTCACCGGAATAGTCCATCCCGATCGGTATTTTACTAAGGGCGGCGCTCGGCCCGGCGATGTTTTGGTTTTGACCAAACCGTTGGGAACCGGTTGTATCAGCACGGCGCTTAAACGAGACATCGCTGAGACGGCGCACGTAGAAAAAATGGTCGAGTCGATGAAGCGGCTCAATCGAGCGGCGGCGCAAGCGGCGCAGGCCACCGGTGGGATCAAAGCTGCCACCGATATTACCGGCTTCGGGTTGTTGGGCCACGCCCTGGAAATGGCTCAGGCCTCGGCCCAGAAATTTGTCTTTGAGATGAAATTGCTGCCGCTGTTGGACGGACTGGAAACGTACGCCGCTGATTTTGTTTTTCCCGGCGGAGCGGCCAACAACAAGCTGTATTATGAAAAAGATGTTGTTTTTGCGCCATCACTAACTGACGCACAGCAGATGATTTTGTGGGATCCGCAAACATCGGGCGGGTTGTTAATCGCCCTGCCGCCTGAACGCTTAGCCGACTTTCAAGCTATTTGTGCCGAAAAAACCCAGCCGGCCTGGGTCATCGGCCAGGTGGTCGAAGGACATGGTCTCGAAGTTTTACCTTGATTTTCAAAAACAGTCGTAGTAACAGCTTTAGCCGTGGCCGAGCCGTTACGACCGGCTCTCAGGTAACAGACAATATCTAACTTTATCATTTGAGAACGCTATGAGCCAACCAGCGCCATCTTCACATGAAAAACCATCCGAACAACCCGTCCCTGACCCTGTCAACACCCCGATCAATATCGCCCGGGCCCGGTACGCCAGCACCTATGGCGAATCGGTGGTCAATAAACCTGAGAAGATTGCTGAATTCCTGGAAAAACAGTCTAACTCCAAACCGGTCAAAAAGTCGGCTAAAAAAGCCAGCGCTTCGAAAACAATCCCCTGGTCTTTAGACAACGCCAATAACTGTTTTGTTATTTCATTAATTGGGGTGGCCTTCATTATCGGCGGGATTTTGGGCGGCGTTGTCGGCGGCGGCGTATTATTGTGGTTCATCAATTCTCAAGAGCCGGCCCTGGCAAGTGCCGTTTCAACTCCCACCCCTCCGGCCACCCCAACTCCGGCCCCCGTTGAAACCATTCCACCTTCCCCTACGCCTGAGCCCGAACCTATCCTGACCCCGGCTGCCGAAGACGTAATCGATCACGTCATCCCTTCGGTGGTAACCGTTATCAACCAGCAGAAAAACAACTTTGTTCCTAAGTCCATTTTAGATGAAGGCCGGGTGGTTGGCTCCGGCGTCATCATTGACGCCAGGGGCTACATCGCCACCAACAATCACGTGGTCGATTTACCTGGTGAGCTAAAAGTTGTTCTATCCGATCGCCGTGAATTTCCGGCTGAACTCGTTGCGGCCAATCCGGCTGAAGATTTGGCCATCGTTAAAATAAGCGCCGCCGATTTGCCTACGATTGAGTGGGGCAACTCCCACACTATCCGCCTGGGCCAGGTGGTCTATGCCATTGGCAGCCCCTTGGGCGATTTCCCGAACTCGGTCAGTTTTGGCATTGTCAGTGGATTGAACCGGGCCCTTGAAATTGATAAATTCGTCATTGACGGCCTCATTCAAACCGATGCTGCCATCAATCGCGGCAGTTCCGGTGGCCCGTTAATCAATCTCGATGGCCAAGTCATCGGCATCAACACCTTCATTATCCGCGAAAGCGAAGAGCGAGGAATTGCAGAAGGCATCGCCTTTTCTATTCCCGCCGATAAGGCTAAAAATCTTCTTATCCCCTGGATTGCGGCCCACACGGGCGAGTCGGTTCCCATTCCAGCCTCAGAAGAAGGTAACAAGTAGGCCGCCCTCCCAAAATCACCTCATTTCTACCAATTTTTACCATTTTATTTTATGATTATAACAGAGCAACTCTGCCATAAGGATCTTGAACTCCTTATCACTAATTAATTTGAGTAAATGAACGGACTTTAATGATGAATATTCTAACGCGCAAAGATGTAGAAAAAATTATTCGTGTGGCTCAAGAAAGAAACGAAACGCCCAGCTTGGTTGAGGCCAGACTCCGCAAAGCTTACATGAGCGGCATCGATCTTTCCGGGGCCGATCTTACCGCTGCGGATCTAAGTGAGGCCGACTTGAGTCGGGCCAAGATGGACAAAACGACCTTAAACAGCGCTACCCTGAGTGAGGCAAACTTAAGTGAGGCCATTTTGCAGCAGGCCGATCTCCGGGGCGCTAATCTCGGCGATGCCGATTTCCGTGGGGCCGATCTCAGGGGTGTGAATTTGAGCCGGGCTAACTGCAACCGGGCGATTTTAAGTGAAGTGGATATGCGTGAAGCCAATCTCAACACGGCCAACCTGAGTGAAGCCAACCTGAGCCGGGCCAACCTGTGTAAGTCGGAAATCAGCGGCTCTTACCTCAACAACGCCAACCTAGTCATGGTCGATTTGAGCCAAGCCGATCTGCGCTGGGCCAATTTTACCGGCGCTAACCTCAGTATGTCAGATTTGAGCGAATCAGAGCTGCGCTGGGCTGACTTAACCAATGCCGATCTCACCCGGGCCGATCTCAGTAAAGCCGACCTGCGCTGGGTTAAATTGCACGGCGCCGACCTAACCGGGGCTGATTTGAGCCATACCAATCTCAGCGAAGCAACCTGTAATCAAGCCACCAAATGGCCCCATGATCTTGATCCCATCCAGTTTGGGGTAACCATCGAAGATTAAGACTGCACCTTTTGTATTTGAGCAGCAAAGCCGGCCACATCGATATTACTGCCGCACACAATCACCCCGACCCGCTTGCCGCGCAATCTGTCCAACAGCGGCCCACATAAAGCCGCCGTTGCCGCCGCCCCGGCCGGTTCGACCGCCAGCTTGACGCCCCGAAAAATCAAGGCCATGGCTCGGCGCATGGCGTCGTCGTTGATTAAAACCAGGTCGTCCATATGCCGCCGGCAAAGTTCGAAGCTGTACGGCTCGGCCCGTGGTGCGCTGAGACTATCGGCTATCGTCGCTATCCGGTCGAGCGTCTGGGGCGTCCCGGCGGCCAGACTGCGGTACATACTGTTGGCCCCTTCCGGCTCCACCCCGAATATCTGACAAGCCGGCTGGAGCAGCTTAACCGCCGTGGCGATCCCGGCACACAATCCGCCGCCGCCAACCGGCACGATGACAGCGTCGAGATCAGGTGCCTGCCGGCACAACTCCAACCCCACCGTGGCTGTGCCCAGCGCGGTCAGCGGCCCTTCGTAAGGATGGACAAAGGTGCGCCCCTCCTCGGCCTCAATCTCCTTCACGCGCGCAAACGCCTCATGTACCCCATCAACCAACACCACCTCGCCGCCATAGGCCCGACAGGCAGCCACCCGCGCCGGATTGGCCGTGCTCACCATCACCACCTTGGCTGTCGTGCCCACCTGCTGCGCCCCGTAAGCCACCGCGATAGCATGATTCCCCGCGCTCACCGCCGTTACCCCACGTTCAAGCGCCGCCGCGTCCAGGTCCAGCATCACTCGCAGCGCCCCGCGCGGTTTAAATGTGCCGGTGTGCTGAAAGAGCTCCAATTTTAGGAAAACCTCTGTCTCCTCGCCGATGACCTCGGTCAACTCTCGATTGCGCCAGTGCCAAACCGGCGTCTCTACTACATAACTGTCGATACGTTCTCGGGTATCTTGGATGTCTGCCAAAGTTGGTTCGTACATACGGTTGTTCTCCTGGGAATAAAGTTCTGGAGCGTCAAAGTTTACTTTGACTTGATCGCAAATGACAAAGCAAGCTTTGTCGCTCCAGGAAATTCAGGCTCGATATCAACCACAAAACTGTTGCGTTCCTCCGCAAATGGTGGTAAGTTACTCAGCCAGATGACGAAGCAACGATTATACACTGTGTTAATCAAAAAGTCTCTATTCCAAATAATTACTATCCTGTTCCTATTCTTACTCACCGCCCATCCCCTGTCGGCCCAAACGCCCGACCCATCACCGCCTCCTCCCCCTGAATCAACCGTCGAGCCGGGGACACTGCCGATTGGCTTTCACCTCGGCCAGGGCGACTCGACGCATATGGCGGCGGCTCGCCGCGCCGGTGGCGCCTTTGCCGTGGTGGTATTTAGTTGGGCCGATATCGAACCAGAGCCGAACTATCTTTACTGGGAACAGCCCGACGCCGCCCTCCGCGCCGC
>JAGRCC010000369.1 GCA_020433785.1 Anaerolineae bacterium | reverse complement strand
GTAAATCGTGTTAATTCTGTCTAATTTTTCTTCAACACGGTGTAGTGGAGAGCTACCAACATGAGTTAGTGTAGATAACAATACCGAAACTGGCAATTTATCGCGTGGTTTTTCGGCGATTACGGCGTTATTGGGTTATCGTAATCGTATCTATCGCCGCTGCCAGTGACCGGGTATCGGGACTCAGGCCGAGCCGAAGGTAAGCAGCGCCTTCACCTTGGGCTTGCAGCGCGCTTCCGCCGGCGGCGCCCTTAACGCCGATGGCGGAGAAGGGCGCCGCGAGGGTATCGACCGCCAGACCGGTGGATTGAAGGGCCTCGAGGGTGTCGGTGGAAACGTAAGCCAGCGCATCGAGACCCTGACTGGCGAAAATGACGATCTGCCCGGCCGGAATATCGGCGATGAAGTCGGCCAGCGCGGCCGCCTCGAACGCATTGGCAGCGGTATCGAAGCCGCGCATGGCCAACACCGCCCCCGACTGCGGATCGAGCACCGCCACGTTGATCCCCCGCCGGTGGGCCGACGCATCGACAGCCTGATCGCCAAACCCGGCGGTGATGAAGGCAAAATCAGCACCACTGTTGACCTCCAGATCAATCGGCGTTTCCAACCCGGTCTGGCCAATAGCCCGGCTGCCGGGCAGCACCTCGCGGGGTTGGGCCGTGTGGGCAAAGTGGAGCGTTAGCCGGTTAAGGCCAGTGACTAACTGAGTTTCGGGCAGCACCATCTCGATAGCTTGCCAGTTTTCTTGCAGCGGGAAAGTATTCAACACATGGTCGTTGAGTCTAACCTCAACCTGCTGAGCCGGGGCGTTGGGATAAACAAAGGGCGCGATTTGCAGCGATAATTGGCGATCGCCACCGCCGCGGACGGGGAAAAAGATTTCGGCCTGGTTGGCGGCGGCCCAGTTGGCGGTCGCGCCAAAAACGGTTTCGTTGCCGGCCCAGCCTTCACCGCGATACGGATCGCCGGTCCAATCGCCGAAATCGATGACCAACGGGTTAGGAATGGCGGCCTGTTCCACGGCGAAGGCTTGAACGCCGGGCGACTCGTACACCGGTTCGGCCTGGTGGGGAATGAGATCGAGGGTTAGCTTGCGGGTAGCCAAATAGGTGTCTTCATACGGTTTGCGGAAGGGAATCGGGTCGTGAATGACCAGGTATTTGATGTTGTAGAGCGTCATAAGATCAGCGGCCTGTTGTCTGGCCCGGGCCAGGGTGGTCTCGTCAACGGGGCGATACAGTTCAGCCTCGGTGATGGCGGCAAACAGGGGAATGTTGGCGTAGTAGTCGAACTTGAAACTGGGGTTACGCGAGGTGTTACCGCCGAGCATCGGCCGTAAGTGAGCCGATTGGTAATATTGCAGTTGGGTTCGCTCCGCGCCTAACGTACCGTAGCTGTTCCGCCAGCCGAGCGGGAGTTGCATCACCGTGAAACTGTCCGGCTCCGCGCCGATTTGCCGGTACACGCTGGGAATACGCGCATCGGTTAAGGGGAGAGGCACGCTGTATTGATCGAATAGGAGAATGACAAGAAAGACAAGGGTTAAGGCGAAGGCGAGAAGAGAGTAGGTTGGTGGATAGTTGGTTGGGGAAGGGGATGGTTGGGTAGGTTGTTGGGGAGATGATGGGACGGTTGATGGGGTGCGGTGTCGGATGGTTTTTTGGAGAAGCCAGAAGATAGCGTAACCGACGAGGACGGCTAGAGCCAAGGTTAAGGGAATGCCAAAGCGATTAGGGACGCGATTGGCGTTGAGGATCGGGATATAGTGCAGCAGGGCAAAGGGGAGCGGGAAGGTGACCTCCAAGCCGTCGAGGTTGAAGCGGTTTTGACCGTTGATGGTCAGTAATGGGCCTAAGCTAAGGATCGTAAAGATGATGGCGCTCCAGAGCCATACGCCGGCAACCCGTCGCCAAATCAAATAGCCGATAGCCGCCATGGCCAAAATACCGTATCCTAAGAACAAGGTATTTGCGTCACTAAATCGGCTGGTCCCTTCGATGACGGCACGTAATTCCGTGACCCAATCGACCCCGGCCAGCGGGTGCAGCGGGGTCAGCGTAACCAATCCGGCCAAATCGGCGCTGAGTTTTAGCCCTTCCCCCCAGCCCGGTTCGCTGTAAGCCGGATCGAGAAAGTCGGGCAGCACGGTTAGAATGAAGGGAGCAGTCAGGGCAAACGTGATCGCGCCGATGAGGGCTAGCCTGAGCGCCTGCCGAATGATGAATGCTGAATGCTGAATGCTGAATGCTGACGGCTGACGGCTGGCGGCTGGCGGCTGACTACCGACGACCGAATACTGACTACCGACTGCCGTCCGCCGACCCCTGACCCCTGACCCCTGACTACTCAAAAATACAATTATGGTGATAAACAACAGAAAAACACTGAACGTCAGTTCCGCGTAGAGGCAGAAAGCACCAAACAGAGCAGCGAGAAAGGCATTTTTGAAGGTTCCCTGGTGAAGGGTTTTAAGTAAAAACAGAGTGTAATAGGGGAACCATTGGATGGTGACAAAATTATAGTGGCCGAGGGCAATATACATCATCCGGCTGGCCGAAAAGGCATAAATGGCTCCGGCGACGAAAGCAGCCAGGTAAGGCAATTGATAATTGATAATTGATAATTGGTAATTGGTAGGGGGAGATGAAGGGGTTGGGGAGGAGCGGGTGAGGAGATAGGTGAGGAGAAGGAAGGTACCGTAGGCGCTGGAAATGTAGGCGAAGAATAAGGTTAGGTTGCTGGCTAAAGGGAGCGATGTCGACAGTTGGAGAGGCAGGCCGAAGGCGGCGTTGAATAGGTTGAAGGTGTAGGTGGTCAAATGAATGCCGAGAGGGAAGAAAGTGTAGTTTGAGGTCAAGGGAGATTGGGTGAGGTTAAGCAGGCTGAACTTAAACCACCACATATTCCAGATAAAGGTCGATTCATCAAAAGCCCAGGTGGCTTCCCCAGGAATGTAGGTGGCAATGTGAGCCGCGATTGGCCAGGTTAGGCCCAGCGTCAGCCCGGTGTATAGGGCTATCGCTATCAAATGGATACGTAAATTTTTACTCATAGCGGGCTATCATACCATTACAAACGATGATTGATAAATTGAGAGGGTGCGTCTCATTCTGTTTTAAGCGGATTGAGGAAAAATAGTTAGGGGCCTATCATTCTTACAAATAGGAATTTAATAACGTCTCTATGTCAGAAGGCAGTAAATGGTAATTGGTAATTAGAGATTGAATAACCAATTACTATTTACCAATTACCGACCTTAAAGGAGAAACATTAATGCGCGTGCTAATAACGGGCGGAACAGGGGCTATCGGCCATCACTTGACCGATCTATTACTTAAGGAGGGCCATGACGTCACCATTCTAAGCCGCAAGACGCTCAAACCGGCCCGGCTGCCGGCTAAGGTGACGTTTTTGCAGTGGGACGGTAAAACGGCAAAAGGTTGGGGCAATCATTTGGAAGCGGTCGATGCCGTGGTCAATCTGGCCGGGGCCGGCATAGCCGAAGGGCGTTGGACGGCTGAGCGCAAGAAAGTCATTCTCGACAGCCGGGTCAACGCCGGACAGGCCGTGGTGGAGGCATTCGAGTCGGTTAACCAAAAACCCCCGGTTCTCATTCAGGCTTCGGGCGTTAATTACTATGGCATGGATAAAGAAAAAGCGTTTACCGAGGCGGATGGCCCCGGCAACGACTTCTTAGCCGAGGTGTGTATTCAATGGGAAGCGGCTACCGCTCCCGTTGAGGCGATGGGCGTCCGGCGAGTCATCATCCGCACCGGCGCTGTACTCGATCCGGACGAGGGGGCACTGCCCAAGCTGGCTATGCCCGTTCGATTCTTTATCGGCGGCCCGCTGGGCAGCGGCCGCCAGTGGCTGTCGTGGATCCACTATGCCGATGAGGTTGAGGCCATTAAGTTTCTGATCGAAACCGAAGCGGCTTGCGGTCCGGTGAACATGACCGCGCCCCAGCCTGTGCGTAATAAAGAATTGGCCCAGGCCATTGGCCGGGTGTTACACCGACCGGCGATGATGCCCGCCCCCGGCCTGGCGGTGAAGCTGATGGTTGGCGAACTATCAGACGTGGTGCTCGAAGGACAAAAAGTGGTACCGGCGGCGTTACAGCGGCTGGGTTATCCATTTAAATATCCGCAGTTAGACGCCGCTTTGGAAAATTTATTGAGATAGAAATCAAAATTGGCAAGCAGTGGATATTCTTAATATTTTACATTCTGCGCGTCACGTTGGTTTAATTTTTGCAGGGCCGTTGCGGCGGCGATGGGGATGGTGATAGTCGGTTCAATGGCATCAAAAGCTTTGAGGATAGGCTTAATCAGCTCGCCGAGATCCGACTTGATGATTAAGATACGCAGGGCGTGATGCGCGCCTTCTCGCAGCCAGGGCGATTCGGGATGGTGGATTAGAGCGCGCAGCAGCGGTACCAGCGCCTGGCATTCTAGTTCGGCCAGGCTTTCGGCCGCTCGCCAGCGAACCTCAAGCGCTTCGTCTTCTAAAATTTTGACCAGGGCCGGGGCGGCGGCGCCATCGCCAATATGGCCTAAAATCAAAGCCGATTGCCATCGGATTTGATCGCGCGGGTCGTACAACGCGTTTATGAGCTGCGGAACGGCTGGTGGACCGATGGCGGTCAACGTTTGCCGGGCGCGCTGCCGGACCTTAATATCTTTGTCGTCTAAATCGATCATCAAGGCGTGGATATCTTTATTCATTGTCGCCTGAGGCATTCTTACCTCCCAAATATAAACCTGATAGCATTTCGGTGCCTTTAGTTTAAAACAAAATCTCTCCGCACGCGCCCGCCATGCGGAGAGATTATTCACTGACTGCCTGGTTAGTCTTTTGGCTGACCGGTTGACCAGTCCATCTGGTTGGTAGTAACCGCTTTAGTGGTGCGGCCGTAAACAGTTAAGAAATTCAAGAATCAAATCAACCCAAATGTTGATGTATTACAGCCCATCTTTGGCCTCAATCACGGTCTGTATTCGAGAGATGAGATCGGGCACCGTCATCGAGCCTAAATCCTCCTCGGTGCGGAGCCGAACGGAGACGGTTTGATGTTCGGCCTCCCGGTCGCCCACAATCAGCATATACGGGATTTTTTGCTGCTGAGCCTGCCGGATTTTTTTGGAAATACGGTCACTCGATGGATCGACCTCGGCGCGGAAACCGGCGTTTTTGAGCTGTTGGACCACCTGGTCGGCGTAGGCGTTGTGCCGGTCGGCGATGGGTAAGACCAGGATTTGTTGGGGAGCCAGCCAGACCGGGAAGGCGCCGCCGTAATGTTCAATGAGGATGCCGAAAAAGCGTTCCATACTGCCCAGCAGTGCGCGATGCAGCATCAACGGCCGGTGGTGAACGCCGTCTTCACCCACGTAAGAGATATCAAACCGCTCCGGCAGGTTGAAGTCGAATTGAATGGTTGAAATCTGCCACTCCCGGCCCAGCCCATCTTGCACAATCAGATCGATTTTGGGGCCATAAAACGCCCCACCGCCTTGATCGATCCGGTAGGATAAGTTAGCCCGTTTCAGTACTTCTTCAAGTCCGGCCTCCGCCAGTCGCCACTGTTCAGGGTCGCCCACCGATTTTTCAGGTTGGGTGCTAAGATACGCTTTAAAGTCGGTTAAGCCGAACGCGCGTAAAATATCAAGGCAAAAGTTCAGCACAAAATCGAGTTCGTCAGCCATTTGGTCGGGCCGGCAAAAGTGATGGGCATCATCCTGAGTAAAACCGCGCACGCGCAGCAGCCCGTGCAGCACCCCGCTTCGCTCATAGCGATAGACCGTCCCTTTTTCAGCAAACCGCAGCGGCAGATCTCGATACGACCGAATTTGACTGCGGAAAATATGGACGTGAAACGGACAGTTCATCGGTTTCAAGTAATACTCTTGCCCCTCGATATCGATGGCCGAGTACATATTTTCGGCGTAAAAATCCAGGTGTCCGCTGGTTTTCCACAACGACGATTTGCCGATGTGCGGCGTGTACACAAAATCGTAGCCGTCTTGCTCGTGTTGATGGCCCCAGAAATCCTCCATCAATTTTCTGATCAGCCCGCCTTTGGGATGCCATAAAATCAGCCCCGGCCCCACCTCATCATTCATACTGAATAAATCCAACTCACGCCCCAAAATTCGGTGATCCCGTTTGCGAGCCTCTTCCAGTTTCCACAGATATTCCTTCAACGCCTCTTTTGACTCCCAAGCCGTGCCGTAGATGCGTTGCAGTTGGGGCCGTTTTTCATCGCCGCGCCAGTAAGCGCCGGCTACCTTCATGAGTTTTAAAGCGGACGGGTTAATTTGACCGGTATGTTCGACGTGCGGCCCTCGACACAGGTCGGTAAAGGTATCTTGGGTGTAGAGCGAAATTTCGGGCGCTTCGCCGGTGGGCTGGCCGTATTCATCGAACCCCCCTTGTTCCAGGCCCTCGATCAGTTCCAGTTTGTAAGGTTGGGCTTGGAACAAGGCTTTAGCTTCCTGAGCCGAGACCACACGCTTTTGGAACGGATGCTTGCCCTTAATAATCTCCTTCATCCGCTTCTCGATCGCGGTTAAATCCTCAGGGGTCAGGCTGCGCGGCAGGTCAAAATCATAGTAAAAGCCATCGTCGATGGGCGGGCCAATCGCAATCTTAACTTCACCGGGTTCAAACATTTCGGTTACGGCCTGAGCCATCACGTGCGCCGCCGAATGCCGGATGCGATAAAGCTGCGAGTCTTCATAACGTTCTTCTAACTTGTCAAGCATCATCACTGTTCTCCATAATAATAAATGAAAGCGTTCGACTATCAGGAAGATAAGAAAATCGCTGATAGCTGACAGCTAAGGGCTGAACGTATACAAATAAAAAAACTCCTGCCCACCTTGGGGCAAGAGTTAATGTTTACCGGACTCTCACGGTTCCACCCAAATTAGCCGGTTCACTTAAACCAGCCATCTCTGATAACCGATAACGGGGTCAGCCGATCCTCATACTAAGACGGTCACGTCTGTTCCGATTCACGCTCGCGGGTGGTTTTTACTGCTGATAAAACGGTAAGGAGACTCTCAGCCGGTGATCTCCTCGCTCTGGACCCTGTCAAGGCAGTTACTCGTCCCGGTCAACACGTTTGATGTTAACACGTATAATATGGAAATTCTATAAATTTCCACTCGTTTGTCAAACATTATCCAACACTTAACCCGACTCAAACGGATCAGTTGTCGCTAAGTTTCGTTTAAGCCCAGCGCCCAGCCCACCTTATCGATTTGAGGCGGCTGGTAGCGTTCGAACTTTTGCAACAGGGAGGCCGGATCGTCATCGACTAGAATCATCGATAGACTTTCCGTTGCGACAAACTGCTCTTGGGCCGTATGGGTCAAAAAATCCAAAAGCTTAGAGTAGTAATGCCCAACGTTCAACAGGCCGCAGGGTTTGTGATGAATGCCTAGCTGCGCCCAGGTTAGCACTTCAAAAAACTCCTCAATCGTCCCCAGGCCGCCGGGCAGGGCGATAAACCCGTCAGCGAGGTCGGCCATCAGGGCTTTGCGCTCGTGCATGGAGTTGACGATGCGTAAATCGGCCAGCCGGGTGAAAGCGACCTCCTTATCGGCCAAAGCTTTGGGAATTACGCCGATGACCTCACCGTTCTTTTCCAGCACCGCCTCGGCTACTTGGCCCATCAGCCCGACCCGCCCGCCGCCGTAGACCAGCCCAATATTTCGGGCGGCCAATAGATGGCCCAGTCGGCGGGCGACTGCGACATATTCCGGTCTGGCGCCGGGGCTTGACCCGCAAAAAACACAAATGCGTTTCATCTTTATCTTTACTCCCAAGTGTCTATTTAGCCGTCAGTTGCTCCTAGCGCAAAATAAGGCTGAGGCTAAGGCTAAGAAAAAGTCTTTTAGGAATGGAAATTAAATAACTTCCTCCATTCCGTCAGGTAATTAGTAACTGGTAACTAGTAATTTGTCGCTGACAGGCCAATTATCAATATGAATATTACCCCTTCACCTTGCTCTACAACGGGGTAAAAACCATGCCCAACCTGGTTGGTTATTGATCTTCCCCGGTTAGCATCACTGCTTCCCTGGTTGGTATCGGTGCTTCCCCGGTTGGCATCATTGCTTCCCCGGTGAGTATCATTACTTCCCTGGTTGGTATCACTGCTTCCCCAGTGGGTATCGATGCTTCCCCGGTGGATATCGGTGCTTCCCCGGTTGGTATCCTTGCTTCCCCGGTTGTTTGTCATTTTACCCCGGTTGTAATTACCCCTTACTAATCACCCATTACCCCAACTAATGAAATTATCTACGGCTGAATAGTTGCACTCCAAAAAGTTAGCTTTGTCTCACTTTAAGTGATCGCAACCGATTCAACGCCGCCGCCAACTCGTACGCGCGAAAGGCCACGTAATCGCCGGTTGGCCGCCGGTCGAGCGCGTCCAGGCCGCGCCGGTCGATCTCAGCGATGACCGCCTCGATTACTCCGGCCACGTCTCGCTGCCCGTCCATGAAGCGTTCGCGGGCCAGATTGAGCGCCTGGCCGATGGCGCGCACTTGCCCCTCATCGACCAGTTGGGCCACGGCGGTCATATCGATTTCCTCTGCGCCGAACAGCACGGCTCGCAAGGCTCGTCCTTTGATATTGACCTCGCGCCGGCCTTTGCTGGGATCGAGACTGGCCGCTAGCGGAATGCGCGGGGTAGATATCGGCCAGGGTCCGCCGGTTTCGACCTGACGGCCGGTGGGCTGTCGTGCTGCGATCGTTTTAGCTGCCGCCGTAACATCGTAAGGGACATAGCTGTCCATGCGAATGATCGTATCGGCCACATCGAAATAATCGCCGCTGCCGCCTAACACCAGAATACTGCTAGCCGCGCGCTCATCGGCCAACTGGCGCACCCGGTCGATGAATGGGGTGATGGGTTCGCCCGGCTTTTCGACTAGGGCTTGCATCCGGGCATCGCGGATCATCAGGTTGGTGGCGCAGGTGTCTTCATCGAGCAGAAGCAGCTTGGCCCCTACTTCCAACGCTTCGATAATGTTGGCGGCCTGGCTGGTGCTGCCGCTGGCGTTTTCGGTGCGGAAGGTGGCGGCGCGACTGTGATTGGGAAGATGATTAATGAAGGGCCGGATATCAACTCCTTCAACCTGGCGGCCGTCTTCGGCCCGGATTTTAACGGCGGTGGGGTCGGTGACGACCAATTCGCGCCCGTCGCCGGGGATGTGGTTGTAAACGCCCACCTCCAAGGCCGACAGCAGTGTGCTTTTGCCGTGGTAGCCGCCGCCGACGATCAAGGTGACGCCCCGGGGAATGCCCATGCCGCTCACTCGGCCGGTGTGGGGCAAAGTGACCTCTACTTTCAGGCTGTCCGGACTGCGGAAGGCGATCACGTGATCGCCGCCCAATGGCCGGTCGTCTACTCCGGAGCGGCGTGGCAGCCGGCTGCCATCGGCCACAAAGGCAACCAATCCCAAATCGTTCAACTGAGCGCGGAGGGTGTCGGCGTCTTCGGCGGCATCGAGGTGGGCGGTCAGCTGGCGCGCGTCTAAGCTGGCGTACCTGAGCGCTGCCTCGGCCAGGCGGGGGACATCTTGACACAGCATGTCGGCGGCTTGCCGGCCTAACACGCGCCGACCTCGCGCCGGTAGGCCCGCCACAAAACGCGCTTCGACGAACTCGTCCGTGACGATGATGGCCGATCGCTCCAGAATCTCTTGCCCCGGCCGATCCATCGCCAACAGGCCGCTCTTGCCGGAGCCGCGACTGCGGTCGCTCAGGTCGCGGCAGGCCTCAGAAAATCGACGGGCCAAAAAATCGCGCAGGGCAATCAAACGGCTGCGATGATGGTAGGTTTGCGGCGGAAAGCTGGCCATCGCCATCGGCAGCCGCACCCGCAGGCGCGACGGCGCGGCAAAGGGATCGCCCTGCACGTGATCGATAAATAGGGTCGCGTCCGCAAAGTCATAACGCCCCCGAATATCTTTGTAGGCCGGGTAACTTTTGCCGTCAATTCGGTCGAGCTGTCGCTGTAAATCAGTTAGGCTTGGCAACATTTTTCCTTGGAACTTTATTCTAAGTTTGTCTTAAGCTATAATTAATATACTGATAGTTGAAACTATATCTAAATTATGTGTGGCAGTAGGTTCCTTCAACCCAATAGCCCAACAATAACTGCTTCAAGACTTTCTAACAGACCCATCGCGTTAGGTTCTCCTTCCAAATTATTTCGATGTCATTCTAACAACCATTACACCCAAATTGGAGATATTATGAAGAAATCCCTCAAAATCGCAATTGTTGTTATTGGCCTGTTTGTTATTACCTCCGGGGCGTTTGGGATCGGCGTTGTTTTTGGCAGCACCGGGGGAATGATTGGGCCGTCCGTGGTCCGGGCCCAAGACCAGCCGGAAGAGTTTGATGTTTTCTGGCAGGTATGGCAAGTCGTCCATCGCAATTTTATTGATAAAGACGTCCTCGAGCCCACCCATCTCACGTATGGGGCTATCAACGGTCTGATTCAATCGTTGGGCGATGAAGGCCATACGCGTTTTTTAACCCCTGAAGAGGTCAAGCAACAGCGGACGAATATCTCCGGCAAGTTCTTTGGCATTGGCGCGCAGGTGGGTTTGGAGGATGGGCTGCCGGTCATCGTCGCGCCGTTCGACGACTCTCCGGCCGATAAAGCGGGCGTCCAGGCAGGCGACATTATTATCGAGGTTGATGGCACCGACGTAACCGGCCTGTCGCTCAATGAGACGATTGAGATGATTCGCGGCGAACGAGGTACCAAAGTCGTGCTAACGGTTTTTCGACCGGATTTGAACGAAAGTTTGGAAATTGAGATTATTCGGGATGAAATCAAGGTCCCGGCCGCTAACTGGAACATGGTCCCCGGCACCGATGTCGCTCTGGTCCGCCTGAGTCAGTTTAGCGCTAACCTCGACGATAATCTGGTGGAAGCCATCAAAGAAGCGGAAGCCGCCGGCGCCACTAAGTTGATTATTGATGTGCGTAACAATCCGGGCGGTTTATTGGAACAGGCTATCCGGGTGACTAGTGAGTTTCTGACCGATGGCAACGTCCTCATTCAGGAAGAAGCTGATGGTTCGCGTGAGGCGTTTCCGGTCCGGTCGGGTGGCGTTGCTCCGGAAATTCCTATTGTGGTTTTGATTAATCACGGTACGGCCAGTTCATCGGAGATTTTTGCCGGGGCAATTCAAGATCATGAGCGAGGCCAGGTAGTGGGCGAAACTACTTTTGGAACCGGGACGGTGCTAAAACCCTTTGATTTGCGTGATGGCTCGGCCTTGCTGCTGGGCACCAGCCAATGGCTCACGGCCAACGGTCGGCTCATTCGCAAACATGGGATCGAACCGGACGTTGTCGTCGAACTGCCTATTGGCGTCGCTTTGCTTGCGCCGGACGATCTGAAAGAGATGACCGTCACGGAATTGCTCGCCAGTGACGATGCCCAGGTGCTGCGTGCTTTAGAACTCCTGGAGTCACTGCCACAGGCTAGCACTAAGTCCAGTGAAGGGTCTGCCGAAGAATTAACGGTTACGAAGTAACACTTTAAATAACATTTAGATCAGAAGTATCATAGGGGGATACGATAAACTGTATCCCCCTATCTTATTGCCCCGATAGTCTGATGGGAACTTGAAAATACGTAACAAGCCTTTAAAATGAAAGTGGTTTTCTCCCTTTCTCATTAGATGAATTTATCCTTAGGAGCGTATGATGGCCGATGTAATCGACTACAAGATTTTTGGCGAGGATTTGCAACTGGTTGAAATCGAATTAGACCCGGGCGAAGGTGTTCGGGCCGAAGTCGGGACGATGACTTATATGGAAGACGGTATCCAAATGGATACCGGAACCGGTGGGGGTGGTCTCATCGGTGGTCTCTTTAAAGGCTTCAAACGCGCTGTGACCGGTGAGAGTTTTTTCATAACCACGTTTCTTTACCACGGCGCCCCGGGCTCGAAAGGCCATGTGGGTTTTGCCGCGCCGTACCCGGGCACCATTATTCCCCTTGATTTAGGCCAACTTGGCGAATCATTTATCTGCCAAAAAGACTCTTTTTTATGCGCTGCGGCCGGTATCGAAATTGAAGTGGCCTTCACCAAGCGGCTGTCGGCCGGCTTTTTCGGCGGCGAAGGGTTTATCCTGCAACGCCTGGTAGGCGATGGCATGGCCTTTGTCCACGCGGGTGGCACCATCATCGAGCGTGAATTGGCCGCCGGCGAAACCCTGCGCGTCGATACTGGCTGTATCGTCGCCTTTGCCCCCTCGATCGATTACGACATCAAATTCATCGGAGGCTTTAAGAATGCGCTTTTTGGCGGTGAAGGGTTATTCTTGGCGACCTTAACCGGGCCGGGCAAAATCTATTTGCAAAGCCTGCCTTTGTCACGTCTGGCCCAGCGTATTTTAGCCGGCGCTTCGGCTCAGGTCGGCGAAAGAAGAGGCGTGGCCGGCTTTGGCGGTGATATGTTAGGTGATATCATTAGTGGTGAATAGTATTTATTTGAAGATTGAATTTCAGGATAATTGCGATGGCTCCATTTAATACCCACTTTCTTGTAGCAGAAAAAATTTGGCCCACTGTTGGGACCATAACAACGTGGCCGGAAACGTGCCAAACCATACTCTACGGCCAGTTTTGTTTCGGCTGTGTTGCCCCGGATGTTGATAAAGCTTCAACGACGCTCTCACAACGAGATACCCACTTCTTTGATCGCTACGGTCAATACGGGTTAATGGCCTCGCACCGGAGCGCCACGTTTCTTCAGCGCCAACCCGAATTCCTCAAGGCTCCCTTTACCCAACTCGACCCCGAATCGCAGGCTTTTGTGTTAGGTTACCTGTGCCATCTGTGCGTCGATGAAGTATCGAAGCATATGTGGCAGCGTGAAACGTGGCTGCACTTTTTCGATATCGGCCCCGGCCCGGCCTTTGCTGCGCTCGATGAAGTGGCCCGCGGGCAAACTCAAGATTATGGTGCGATTGTCAAGGGCTTGGCTGAGATTGAGGTTATTGACATTATTCCGATTATTCCCCGCGCCGATTTAGAAGTAACGTTGTATGGGGCGCGTACCTTTGTCGAGGCTGATACCTCCGAAGGTGAATTTCTGGCCCTGGTCGATATGTTTGACCGACCAACTCCTGATGTTCGCTGCCAAAAGCTGGAAGATTTCAGAGCCAACATTAACACGGCCAGAGTTCGCACCCATTGGTTTGACCTTGATACCTTGGTAAAAGCCAGCGTCAACCGGACCCTGCAGCGTTTTAACGACTTGATCACCGGGCATGTGCCCCAGCCCGGCTATCCTATTCTATCTTAATTGAAATAGGGGTTGACAAAGAAGAGAGACGGGTTACAATTACTTATCCCCAACTCTGTTCAAATAGTGATCTCAACTTGTTTCTGATAGGAAAAGGCGATGACGGCAATTCCTGCTCCGCACCCAAACAGTCAGCAGTACGAACGACTCCAGGCCCTCTACCATCTGGCGGTGGAGCTGTCTTCGCTGCGCAGCTTGGACTCAGTTCTGAACACGGCTCTGAAGCAGTGCCTCGATCTGACCGGCTCCCAATTCGGCTTTATCGGCCTTAATACCCCCAATGGTAAGGCGATGGACGTCGCCGCCATCGAGGGCTTTCACCCATCCGCGCAATTTTACGAACGCTTCCATCTCATTCCCCTCCGGCCCAATATCTTCGCCCGCGCTGTGCTGGAAAATCGTCCGGTGCGTTCTGAAGATGCGATGTCCGACCACCGAAAGTTGGGGCAGCCTGTCGGCCATCCGCCGGTGCGAACGTTTCTAGGGGTGCCGCTCCGGCTGCAAGACAAGCCCATTGGGATGATCGGCGTGGCCAACCGTCCCCAGCCCTACGACAATGACCACGAGCAGTTGTTGATGACCTATGCCGCCCAGGTGGCCATCGTCATTCACAACGTGCAATTATATGAAGAGCTAACCACCGCTAAGGCGAATCTTGAGCAGAAAGTCGTTACCCGTACCTTGCAGTTGCAAAAGGCCAAGGAGAACCTGGCCGACAAAGCCGCCCTCCTGCAACGGCTGCTCAATGAAACGGTCGATGTCCAAGAACGCGAGCGACAGCGCATTGCCCAGGATATGCACGACAGCAGCAGCCAACTGCTGGTGGGGGCGATG
>JAGRCC010000368.1 GCA_020433785.1 Anaerolineae bacterium | reverse complement strand
GAATACAGCGCCTTTATCTACGGCAAAGGGCCGCTCTTTTTTAACGCCCTCCGCCAGGAAGTGGGCGACGAGGTCTATTTTGACATCATGCAGACCTATTTCAACGAGTTCAAATACAAAATTGCGACGGCCAACGATCTATTCGCCATCATTGAACAGAAATCCGGCCAAAATGTAGAGCCCTTACTTGAAACTTGGCTCGAGCCTCGTTAAAATTAAGTAGAAATCTAAACAGGCAATTTGGCCTATAGGTTTTGGCACAACTCGTGCTATAATTAAAAAGTTAAGCGTATTGTCATTTGAACATTACGCCAGTGACCTTAAAAATTCTATAACTAGCAGCGGAGCGGCGTACCCATCTTCAACTCATTGCAGTTCTAAACCTTTCAACAATTCAATATCAAACCCATTCAATATCCATCCTACCCATCGTTTTCCCAGGAGACATTCAACATGACAACTATTTCAACCTTGAAGCGCGTTAAGAAGTTATCACCCGATTCCCAAACTCCCTCTGAGCCATCAATGCCACCTCAAAATGACCCGAAACCTCAGGCGCCCCCTACTGATAGCAATGGTTTATTTATCCCGTTGGAAGAAGAACCGCTCGGTACGCCCATTCAGCGCGGCTTTATCAGCGAAGGTCGAGCTGACCGGATGCGGCTGCAGTTATGGCTGGCCGATAACATTCGCAAATCAATGGCCCCTGACAGCCCGCTTGATTTTCCGCTGGAACGTACGCCGGAACGTGAGCAAATGGCCTTACAACGAATCCAGCAAGTTATCGAGCGCAAAGATATCAAGGTGCCAACCGACATCAGCCGCGATCAGTTTTACAGCAACGTTTGTGATGAGATATTCGGTCTTGGCCCGTTGGAACCATTGATCAACAATCACGAAATCTCGGAAATTATGGTCAACGGCCCCTATGTGATTTTTGTCGAACAAAAAGGGCGACTATCAGAGAGTGGCCACAAATTTTTGGATGACGACCACGTCGAGCGCATTGTAAAACGGATTGTCAAGCCGTTGGGTCGCGCTGCCGATCCGGAAAACCCACTGATCGACGCCCGATTGCCGGACGGATCGCGCGTTAACTCGGTCATTCGCCCGTGCGCTATCGATGGACCGAATTTGACCATTCGGAAATTTTCCAAGGACAAATTGGGCATGGATGATTTGATTCGATTTGGCTCTTTGACCTCTAACATGGCCGATTTTCTTAAAGCTTGCGTGGTCGCGCGGCTAAATATCATTGTGTCCGGGGGGACAGGTTCCGGGAAAACAACTCTGATCAATGTACTCTCCAGTTTTATTCCCACCCATGAACGAACCGTCACGATCGAAGATGCGGCTGAGTTACAGTTCAAACAGCGTAATGTCGTCCGGCTCGAAACCAAAAAACCCACCCCCCAAAGTCCCGGCGTGGTGACCATTCGCGATTGTGTCATCAACGCACTGCGGATGCGTCCGGAACGGATTGTGGTAGGCGAATGCCGGGGTGGTGAAACGTTGGACATGCTGCAAGCGATGAACACCGGCCACGACGGCAGTATGACGACTGTTCACTCCAATGATCCGCGAGCCTGTTTCGACCGGCTCGAATCCTTGGTTTTGATGGCTGGCGTTGATTTTCCCATTCACGTGGTTCGCAAACAGATTGCCTCGTCGGTCGATCTGATTGTCCAAGCCTCTCGACTACGGGATGGCTCTAGAAAAATCACCCATATTACGGAAGTTCAGGGTGTGGAAGGCGAAAACGCCATTTTACAAAACGTTTTTACGTTTAATGACAAAGGCGATGATGCCAACGGTAAGGTTTTGGGCCAGCACGAACCTGCCGGTATTCGACCCAAATCTGAACCCAGACTAAAACAAAACGGATTTGCCTTTCCGCCGACCATGTTTATGAAAAGCGATTCTTAAGAATAGTAGACCTTATTAAGTTCATAGAGTTTAATGAGTTCATCGAGTTTAATGAGTTTCAGATCAAATAACAGCCGCATTTCGCCAAAAAAGAATTTTGCCAGCTGTCGGATAACCCGTTAAACTCCCCTAACTCAATAAACCCTACAAATTCTACAAACTCCATCAACTTATAAACTCTAATAACTCTATGAACTGTATTATCTGTCGAAGGTGAGAGAAATGACTTATGTCTCTTGAAACCCCTCGCGTAAGTTCGCGTCTGGATCTGTTGTATCTGGTCACGCGTGAGTTTAATGCGGATTTAGACATCGATCAGGTTTTACGAAATGTGCTGTCGGCCACCGTGGCGGCGGCCGGAGCATCGGACGCGAGCCTGATTCTGTTTGATGCAGAAGGTAAACTGGCGACCAATCTGGCCTTCAGTGACTTTAAGATGCAGAAACGCAGCTCAACGGTGATGGAAACCATCACCCAAAAAGGGGTAGCCGGCTGGGTTCGCGTAAATCGAACCGGGCTTCTCATTGAGGATGTCAACAACGACGAGCGCTGGTATCAAGATGAGTCAAACCCTGAACTGGTTGAAGTTCGAAGCGCTGTCTGTGTGCCCATTCAACTACCCGATACATTAATCGGCATCTTGACCATTACCAGCCGCCAACCGAACAAATTTGAAGAAGGCGACCTGGCCATGCTGAGTATCATCGCCGACCAGGCCGCGTTTGCCTTGACCAACGCTCGCCTCTTTGAGGCCGAGCAGCAGCGGCGGCGGCTGGGCGACACCTTAACCTCCATCACTCAGACCATCAACTCATCCCTTGATCTTGACGAAGTCCTCGATCTCATTCTGGAGCAGCTTTGGCTAGTGGTCGAATATGACAGTAGTTCGATTTTGCTGTTCGACGATGATTACGCCACGCTGGTGGTGCGAGCGGCCAAAGGCTTCGACAACATTGAGGACGCGCTCAAAGTACGGCTCACTTATGACGAGTACAGCCCTAACTATCAAGCCATTTACATGAAGATCCCCTTTGTCATTCCTGATGTCGATCAGGAACCGCACTGGATTAAGAGCACGTCTTCTGTGAACGTACGCAGTTGGATTGGCGCGCCCCTCATCGCTCGCGGCGAAGCGGTGGGCATTCTCACCGTCGACAGTCATGAACTGGATAAATATCAGGAAGACAATGTTAAAATCGTGGCGACGTTTGCTGACCACGCCGCCACGGCGGTGGCTAATGCTCAAGCCGTCACCCAATTACAAAAAGCCGAGGCAACTTACGCCTCATTATTTGAAGATAGCACCGATATCATCTTCATTACCGATTACGACGGCACCATTCTGGACATCAATCGCAAAGCCTGCCAAATCTTACGCCGTCCCAAAGATTTCTTCATCAAAAGCAGTATCTCATTCATTGATCCACAGCTCAAAAAATATTTAGCTGACCAAACGAAACGACTCAAAGTTTGGCGGGAACCTTCCATCGAGTTGGAAGTAAAGGATGCTTATCGCCAAACATTGCCGCTGGAGATCAAAGTCCGCCAGATTCAATATAAAGGCAAAGACGGCGTCGAGTGGGTTGGCCGCGATATATCGGCTCGTAAAGAAATTGAGCAGCTACGGCAAGACATGGTCAACATGTTGGTCCATGATCTGCGCGGTCCCCTGGGGAACATTATCAACATCATCGATTTGATCAAGATGATGCTGGCCACACAACCTGACCATCCTAAGCTCCTCAATTTTTTAGATATGGCCAAACGAAGCGGGCAAACCATCAAAGACCTGGTCGATTCGATGCTCGATGTGAGTCGCTTGGAAGAAGGTGAAGTTCCTCTGCAGCGCAGTATGACAAACATTGGTGATTTGCTGTTGGCCGTTAAGGAACAGGTCGGGCCGCAAGCCGAGTCCAAAGATATGGAACTGACCATCGACCCGGTTCCGGACGACCTGGTCATCTGGCTCGATACCAGCCTCATCCGGCGGGTGCTCATTAATGTCGTTGGGAACGCGGTCAAATACACCCCGCTGGAAGGCCATATTTCGGTCTCAACGAGTACCACCGAGACGGGTATACATTTCACCGTGTCAGATGATGGGCCAGGCATCAGCCCGCAAAATTTAACGACCATCTTTGATAAATTCTCCCGAGCCGATTATTCGACCTCCATCTCCGGCGTCGGTTTGGGGCTGGCTTTCTGCAAGTTGGCTGTTGAAGCCCACGAAGGTAAAATCTATGTAGAAAGTGACGGTATTCCGGGCCAAGGGAGCACCTTTCACATCGTTTTGCCCATTATGGAACCGACCGAATAACCACTCCTGGCCCACCTCTTTCCCCACTCACTAAACGTTAATTTTTTTAAAATCTGTGGTAAGATATGTTTAATCTTACCCCTAAAGAAAGAGGCTCAACCATGGCCCAAGAAAAAAAACGGCTTGAGTCGCTAGCGCTTAAATCAGCCTGGGAGCGCTATGCCGAATTCGATTTTAATGCGAAAGTGGGGGCCAAACAGCGCGTCTATTTAAGTCGAGCCGCGATTACCCTGGCGATGTTTGCCGTCCTTTTGGCCGTTTTCATCAACAGCTACAGCGCGGTTAGTTCTATTGAATTTACCGGCTGGTGGGTATTCAACACCATCGGCGAAATCCTGCGCGTGATCTTGGTCATCGTCCTCATCTCGAACTTTATCGTTTTCGCGCTGCTAATGCGGACCCGGCAACAAGAAAGTTCCCAAGAATTGCGAACCGCCGCCGAAGAGATCAAGAAAGAGATCTACCTGTATCGAACCATTTTGCAGTGGCACGAAGAATGTGAAGTGTGGCTGAGCGATCGCATCACTAAAATTCAGCGGCGGGTAGCCGAAGGCTTTGGCACCGAATTGATCCTCAAACCTTACCAGGGTGAGCTGCCGCCCGATTACGATCCGGCCGACCCTACCAGCGATTCCGGCTTTACCCGCCTCGCCCCTGCCGACTACTTACGCTACCGTTTGGAAAAGCAACTTGAGATCTACACCCAGGAATTAGCCGAACCTCAGCGTCAACGCTACTATTTAAACGTAGGGTTGTTTGTTACGGCCGGTTTTAGCATGCTGCTGGCCGCTATTCCCGGCGGGCAATTTAGCGCTTGGGTGGCCGTAGCCATTTTTGCCGCCGCGGCCTTAATGAACTGGTTAGAGCCACGAGACATCGACACCAAGATTAATACGTATAACCAACTGATCGCCGGCTTGAATATCATCCGCGATTGGTGGTTTAGTTTGGATAAACAGGAACAAACCGGCGAAGAGTTTTTTAAGCTGGTGATTGGCACCGAGAAAGTGATCTGGAGCCAGTATAACAAACACGCCAGCGAAATGTGGCATGCCATTGAGGAATTGAAAGGCAAAAAGGAGGATGCGTTGGAGGAAGTGCTCCTCCTATCAGGTTCGGCCGCCTTCCTGGAGCAGGAGGAAGAAGAAGAGATTGAGCATATGGCCGTCGTTGTCGCCGAAACAGTGACCACAGTTGAATCCCAACCCGTCGAGGCCGATATGCCGGATATTATCGAGGGTGTGGTCGAGGCGGTCAATGGCAAAGTTGAGACGATAGACAAGAAAATCATCAAAACCGAAACCACCCTGACGGTTGTAGACAATGACGATTTAGAAGACACACGCGGCTATCATTCAAGAAAACGGGGGGCGCCTCACGCCTTTGTCGTGATGCCGTTTGGCCGCAAACAGGGCCCCGATGGCCGCTGGATCGATTTTGACAGCATCTACTACGACCTGATCAAACCGGCCGTGGAAGCCGCCGGTTTCGAGTCATTTCGGGCCGATCAAGAAAGCGTCAGCGGCGATATCCTGACCGATATGTTCCAGGAACTCCTGCTGGCCGATATGGTCATCGCCGATTTGAGCATCGACAATGCCAATGTATTTTATGAATTGGGCGTACGCCATGCTGTCCGCAAACGCGGCCTGGTTCACATTCAATCGGGGCGGCCCTACCTGCCGTTCGATATCTTTAATGTCCGTACCATTCCGTACCAGATCGACAAAAACGGCCGGC
>JAGRCC010000367.1 GCA_020433785.1 Anaerolineae bacterium | reverse complement strand
AACGATGAGCCTTTCAATAGTTTCAGTTGAAAGTTATTTTCTTTTACTTGCGGCTAGCAAGAGATAGCAAAGTTTATTTACTGAGAGTCTCATCGTCCGGAACCACGGCGATGCGGGCTACCGCAGCCAGACCCTCAGCCGTTGAGAGAAAAGCTACCGCGCCCGCCTACTACATGTACAACACGATTTTGAGCTAATCAGTAATTGGCTTACCATTGTTTTCGACCAAGCGTTTTCTTTATGGTGCATCACTTTGGACGCGCAGACTATAAGATATCTTACCTAGATTGTCCGTATTCGGCAAATTTATTAAAAGAAGCCCAGCAGAGTTGGATCTTCCATCATTTCAGGCGTCCACTGCTCGGGGACAACTTCGACTCTAGCTTCACGTTTGGCGGCAAATTCGGTGGTTTCTTTCACTTGCTGAACCAGCCACGGGCCGTAAGGACAGAAAGGGGTGGTGAGCAGCATTTTAACATGGACCGGATCGCTGGCCAAATCGATGCTGCGAAGCAAGCCTAACGTGACGATATCGAGATGAAGTTCAGGATCAACCACGCCCCGTAACGCTTCACGCACAGTTTCTTCGGTTACTTCGCCGTTTGCACTTGTTGTTTCTTCAGACATAATGCCTCCTAAGGGTTAATCGTCATCTGCCGGCGCAATTAAGATATCATTGCCTTCAATTTTGACTTGATAGAGAGGAACGGGCGAAAAGGCCGGCATAGTTTGCTCACCCGTTTTGATGTTAAAGCGAGCCCCATGACGCGGGCAAATAATACAATCGCCATCCAGCGTCCCCTCAACTAATGGACCGTCATCGTGGGTGCAGACATCGGAGATAGCGTAGAATTCGCCCTCCAGATTGAACAGTCCGACATCTTCGTCTTCATACTCCACCAGCATCTTTTCGCCGGGAGCCAAGTCAGACGTCTTGGCAACTTTAATAAAGTTACTCATAGGTGTGGTTTCTACTCCAAATTTAAGATGAGATTTTACGGTTGGCGTTACCAATCATCGTCGCTGTCCCACTCGGATTCGCTCAGTCCATAAACCCCGGCTTTGAGCACCTTGAGGGAAAGCAGCGCACACTTCAAGCGAGTGGGGCCAATCTGAATGCCTAATGCTTCCAAAATTTGTTCTTTGCCCACCGCTTTGGCTTCATCGACGGTTTTACCCTTGATCATCTCGGTCAGCATGCTGGCGCTGGCCTGACTAATCGCACAACCTCGCCCTTTGAAGGCGATCTCGTCGATGACGTTATTTTCATTCACGTGCAAATCAATTTGAATGACATCCCCACACAGCGGATTGTTTTCCTGATGGCTGTGGGTCGCGTCGTCCAGCGTGCCTGCGTTGCGCGGATTGCGGTAGTGATCAAGAATGTTTTCTCGGTAAAAATCATCCATATCGCCCTAACCTGTGACCTAAATCCTGACTAACTTTATACAACCTAAGCCAGTAAGTTGAGGCACTTCTCTAAGCCACTTACCAGCCGATCCACATCGGCGGGGATATTGTACACATAAAAACTGGCCCGAGTCGTAGCGGCCAAACCGAATTTGTCGTGCAGCGGCATAGCACAGTGATGACCGGCCCGGACGGCAATGCCTTCGCTGTCTAACACAGCCGCAACGTCGTGAGGATGGATGTGGCCCAGGGTAAATGCAATTGAGCCACCTCGATTTTCGGGCGTGCAGGGGCCGAAAATATGCAGCCCTTCCACATCTTTAAGTTGTTCCAGAGCATAAGTCACCAGTTCTATTTCATGCTGGCGAACATTAGCCATGCCCAACTCATTCAGATAATCCACCGCATAACCCAGACCGATAGCTTCGGCGATGGCGGGCGTACCGGCCTCAAATTTCCAGGGCGGATCGTTCCAAACAGCCCCTTCCAGCGTAACCTGCTTAATCATATCACCGCCGGTCATAAAGGGCGGCATATCGGCCAAAATCTCCTGCCGCGCCCACAAAATCCCGATGCCGGTCGGACCCAACATCTTATGACCGGAAAAAGCCAAGAAATCACACTTAAGCGCCTGAACATCAATCGGCATATGCGGCACCGATTGAGCGCCGTCGAGCAGCACTAACGCGCCCACGGCATGCGCCTTCTCGATGATATCATCTATCGGCGGAATCGTGCCGAGCACGTTACTCATTTGCGTCACTGCCACCAGTTTGACCTGAGACGACAGCATCGCGTCGAAGGCGGCCATATCTAAGTAGCCTTGCTCGGTGACGGGGATATACTTGACGACAGCACCGGTTCGGGCCGCAAGCTGCTGCCAAGGAATGAGGTTGGCGTGGTGTTCCATCTCAGTGGTGATGATGACATCGCCGGCTTTGAGATGAGCCTGGCCCCAGGTATAGGCTACCAGATTAATGCTTTCCGTAGCATTCCGCGTATAAATCACTTCGCGCCAATGGTAGGCATTGATGAACCGGCCTATTTTTTTGCGGGCCTGCTCATACGCCTCTGAGGCTTGTTCGCTAATCTGATAAATGCCCCGGTGGACGTTAGCGTTGTACTCACGGTAGTAGGTGTCCATCGCTTCAATCACGGCCGTCGGCTTTTGCGAACTGGCCGTACTATCGAGATAGGTCAGCGATTTGCCGTTGCTGTGTTGACTAAGGATAGGAAAATCTTGGATCACTTTTTCTACATCAAACATCGCTCCAGCTCCATTGACACTAAAGGGAACTACCACTATTACCGACGAGACAGCGATACCATTCGGTGAAACTGTCCAACTTTCACGCCCTCTATGTCAGTAGCCAGGTTAAGGGCATTATAGACGATGGCTCCTATTTGAGCAAAGCCTCTTTACCAACGGGTTTTGCCCCGTCGGCCCATAAACGCTGGAGCTACCTTGACGATAGAGTCGATCAAGTCTCTCTCTCATATATGGCCCCATTAGAACAGAGACGACCCGGAGGTCGTCTCTTAGCAAAATGGCAATTTGTATGCCGGACGGCCCGGCGACCTCAATTAATCGCCGATTTTAGCCGATACAGCCTGAGACAACTTCTCTTTCACCCGCTTGTTGTACATGCGGTCAAATACCTTATAAAAGAAGCCTTCAACCACCATCCGAACGGCAGTGTTGCGCGGAATGCCGCGACTCATCAGGTAGAAAACGTACTCTTCGACAATCTTGCCGATGGTGGCCCCGTGCGAAGCGCGGACATCGTTAGCGTCAATTTCAAGGCTGGGGATCGAGTCGGCCCGGGCGGTATCATCGAGTAACAAGTTCTCGTTTTTCAGGTAGGAGTTGGTTTGCTGGCCGGTAGGATCGATTTTGATCAACCCGGTAAAGACGCTGCGGCTGCTGTCTTTAAGCGCCCCGTGTAGCAGCAGATCACCATTGGTGTAAAGTCCGGTATGGCGGATCAGACAGTCGGTATCGAGGTGCTGCTTACCTTCCAGGAAGTAGACCCCGTTGAATTCCATACTGGCCCCGTTGCCGGGCAGCAGGCTGTCGAAGTAGGTCTTGGTCAGACGGCCGCCAAGCTGACCGGTTTCCCAGATGACATTGCTGTCATTTTGACCCACCGAGCGCTTAACATTGAAGTTATAAACATCCTCGCCCCAGCGCTGCACCTCGACATAGCGAATCTTCGAATCGGCATTAGCGTAAATTTCAACCACGCCGACATTGAGCCCCTGACCGTGTTCGCTCAAAGAGATTTCCTCTTCGATGATGGTCGCGCTGGAAGACTGCTCACCCACAATCAGGGTGCGGGGCAGAGAAACGCTGCCTTGACCATCCAGCACATAGGCGACCTGGAACGGTTCTTCGACTTCAACGCCTTTGGGCAGGTAAAGAAAAACACCGGCCTGCCACAGCGCGCTGCTCAAGGCGGCAAACTTACTGTTTGACGGCGGCACCGCTTCCGAAGCCAAGTATTGCTGAATCAACTCCGGATGCTCAGCCACTGCGGTGGAGAGATCGGTGAAGATGACACCTTGGCTGGCTACGGTCTCGCTGATTTCCAGATAGACCACCTGATTATTGGCAATCACCAACCGGCCGGAGGCTGGATAGTCGCCTTCCAGAGCGCTTTGGACAGCCTCCGGCAGATCGGCCAACGCTTGGGTGACCTTAACAGATGATGAACCGTTCAGCGTGAATTTATTCCACTTTACCTTCTTGATATTCGTGCGCCGCCAGGCCTCATCGGACGTGGTGGGCATGGGTGTTTCTTCAAATACGGTCCAGGCGGTTTGCCGCATGGATTTGAGCCAGTCAGGTTCATTCAATCGGGCCGACAACGCCTCGACGTCGGTACGAGCGAAGACTCCGGCGTCGAGGAGGGCATCTTTTTGTTTGGTATTGGTAAGTGCGACTGACATCTTATCCGACAGACCCTTCCATTTCCATTTCGATCAGCCGGTTCATTTCCAGCGCGTACTCCATCGGCAGTTCCTTGACAATCGGCTCGATAAAGCCGCTGACAATCATGTTGGAGGCGGTATCTTCTTCTATACCACGGCTCATCAGGTAGAACAACTGCTCTTCCGAAACTTTCGA
>JAGRCC010000366.1 GCA_020433785.1 Anaerolineae bacterium | reverse complement strand
GTTTAATGACAACGTTGACTCTTCAACAAAAAAAATTGCTCCATCTTCTCCTTACCGCTGACGAGCCATTACCCGCGTCAGAAATGGCCCATCAGACCAATCTCTCGCCCCGCCAGGTTAACTACCGACTGAAATCCGTCAAAACCTGGCTGACTGAGCATGATATCCGGCTCAAGTCGATCCCCGGGGTGGGAATGACGGTGGTCTGCTCGGCCGATCAGCGCGAAACACTGCTTGACGAACTCACTAACCAGTCCGATTTCGATGTCGTCTTAACCGCCGGCCAGCGACAGCAGTTGTTTACGCTGGTGCTACTTACTTTCTCAGAACCTTTAATTCTAAACTGGTTGCAGTACACCGCCGCTGTATCTCGTACCACAGTTCTCAAAGATTTAGATTTACTGGAAGCGTGGGCCACCAGTTTTGGGCTGGAACTCATCCGCAAACCCAACTATGGCATCGAATTTTCCGGCACCGAGCTAGGCCGCCGCCAAGCTTTGGCCGCGCTGGCCTGGGGCGACACCCCCTTTGAAGATCATCTGCTGTATATGGCTTACGGCATGGGCTTGACCTTTGCCTTCAAAGACAACACATCGCTACCGATTATCAATCACGCCCTTAAAATTCTCAACCAATGGGATACCCAAACCGCCTTTGAATGGGTGGCCTATGCCGAAGCCCAACTGGCCGGTCGATTTACCGATAATGCGGCGCTTCATTTAGCCCTGGCCTTAGCCATTCAGGCCCAACGAGCCAGACAAGGTTTTTATTTTGAATGTGCTCCGGATACGCTGGCCTGGCTTCAGGCCCAAAAAGTGTGGAGTGTGGCTTATGAGGTCGCCCAACTTATGTGGGCCGATGATGATCTTCAAATTCAGGATGCGGAAGTAGCCGGTATTGCCATGCATCTTTTGTCCGGACTGCGCCACCACTTATGGCTGCGCGATCTGGAGATCGACCCGGACCTGACTGAATTAATTGAACTGTTAATGGCCGAGGTCGCGATGGCCTTCGCCACGCCGGGGCTGCGGCATGATACACCGTTGCGCGATGGATTGGTGGCCCATATCATTCCCACCTTTATGCGCCAGCGCTTTGGACTATGGGCGCCGCCCACCTGGCCGGCTGAGCAGTTACCGGCCCGCTACCGTCGCGAATATACCATTGCCCGTGAATTAGCCAGAATTGTAACCGAGCGTACCGGCGTCTTTCTGCCCAATGATGAAGTGGCTACCCTGGCCAGCCTCTTGCGGGCCGCCTTTATTCGGGAAGGTACCAGTCAGCCCAAACAAGTTTATATTATCTGTCCCAGCGGCCTGGCCACGTCACAACTGTTGGCCGCTCGGCTCAAAGCGCGTTTTCCCAGCTTGGACATTCGTGGTGTTCTCTCAATTAGAGAATTGACCAGCGAGCGAGTTGCCACCGCCCAATTGCTTATCTCAACTGTACCTGTTCAATCGCCCCGCCGGACTCTGGAAGTAATTCAGGTTCACCCGCTCTTGCTGCCCGAAGATATTGACGCTATTACCCACTGGTTGTCGTGAAAGGAGAGCTTATTGATCCAAAAAAGTAACCAAACGTAAAGAGACACCGTCGATGACTTGGCGGTCCAACGGTGCCTCTCCTCTCTTACGGGAAGGGCGTAAAGCCCCTCTGCTCCTCCATTATACCGTTCTTCTGCGAAAGGTTCAAGAGGCAGCAGATCACAAATTCAAAAATTCACAATCTTGATTACCGAGCCGGTTTGCTTGAGTGAGTAACGGCTCCTCAAAGGAGGATTTTTACAATGCAAGAACGTATTCAAAGATTTGGCAGTTTTCTAGCCGCGATGATCATTCCCAACCTGGGCGCGTTCATCGCCTGGGGTTTGATCACCGCCATGTTTATCCCGACCGGCTGGGTTCCCAATGAAACCTTCGGCCAGCTTGTCGGCCCCATGATCAAATATTTGTTACCCCTGTTAATCGGTTATGCCGGTGGTAAATTAGTCTATGATGTCCGTGGGGGTGTTGTCGGGGCAGCTGCCACAATGGGGGCCGTCGTCGGCGCGGAAGTACCGATGTTTATTGGTGGGATGGTTATGGGTCCGCTGGGCGGCTTCCTAATGAAGAAAGTCGACCAAATATTCGAAGACAAAATCCCCAGCGGTTTTGAAATGTTAGTCAATAATTTCTCGGCCGGTATTCTGGCCGCTATTCTGGCCGTGTTGGCTGAAATCACCGTCGGGCCAACGGTGCAGGCTTTGACCAACGTTATGGGCGCCGGTGTCCAGTTCCTGATCGACAGCCGGCTGCTGCCCTTGGCTGACCTATTTATTGAACCGGCCAAAGTGCTGTTCCTTAACAATGCCATCAACCACGGCATTTTAGCCCCGTTAGGTGTTGTCCAGGTGCAAGAACAGGGTTACTCAATTCTGTTCCTGCTGGAAACTAACCCTGGCCCCGGTCTGGGTCTACTGCTGGCCTTCTGGTTCATGGGTAAAGGGATGGTCAAACAATCAGCTCCCGGCGCCATCATCATCCACTTCTTCGGTGGTATTCACGAAATCTACTTCCCCTACGTGCTGGCTCACCCGATTATGATCGTCTCCCTGTGGGCGGGCGGTATCTTGGCTGACCTCTGGTTTGTGATTATGAATGCCGGTTTGGTGGCAACCCCTTCACCCGGTTCGATCTTTGCTTATCTGGCCGTTACCCCGCGTGGTATGCACTTTGCGGTGTTGGGTGGCGTCTTTATCGCCGCAGCCGCCTCGTTCCTGGTCGGCTCCTTCTTGCTCAAACTCTACCCGGTTAAAGAAGTGGACTCGGAAGAAGCCGCCGACGACTGGGATTGGGACGAAGAAGAAGACGCCCAATTGGGTGGCGCTGCCGCTCCGGCCAACTAAGTCGCACTAATTTAATTTTAAGTGGTCCACAGATGATTATAGATTTACCCAGATAACCCATTTGATTAAATCAACCCAATCTGTGCCCATCTGTGCCCATCTGTGGACCCTGTTTTATGCAATATCATATGTAATTCATCGAAGAATCTACCAAAGGAGAAATACAATGACGAAATCAATTTCCGCCTCAGAGGTCAAAAAAATGGTGGTCGCTTGCGAGGCCGGCATGGGATCCAGCTTAATGGTTACCAATAAGCTGAAGAAAAAAGTTAAAGATGCCAAACTTAACATTGCCGTCGCCCACACCCCGGCCCGATCCATTCCCCAAGATGCTCAAGTTGTCTTTGTTCACAAAGGCTTGGCCAAATTGGCCTTGGAAAAAGCTCCGTGGGCCGTAATCATCCCGTTCGATAACTTTATGAATATTCCGGCTTTTGATAAAGTAATTAACGCCATCCAAAGCGACGGCGAGATTAAAGGAATAGGATAATGAGCATCATCAGCCCCCAAACCATTAAATTAAAAGCGACGGCCAGCAGTAAGGAAGAAGCCATCCGTATAGCCGGCAACCTATTGGTCGAAGCCGGTCACGTCACCGCCGACTATGTCGAAGGGATGCTGGCCCGTGAGCAAACCATGTCCACCTACATCGGCAACGGAGTCGCCATTCCCCATGGCCAATTCGAGAACAAAGCCGCTATCAAAAGTACCGGCATCTCGGTGGTGCAGTTTCTGGATGGCATCGAGTGGGAAGAAGATGAAACAGCCTATATGGTGATCGGCATTGCTGCCACCGCCAACGAGCACGTGGGCGTCTTGACTAACCTGGCCGAAGTGATCGAAGAGCCGGAAGATGCCGATAAATTGATCCACGCCACCGATCCCATGGAAATTGTCGAAAGACTCAGCCGTCCTCAAGAAGAATCCGAGTTGGCCTAAGGGCTGCCTGGGTGAGAGAGACGAAAAATGAAACAGCTTGATTTGATTGTACCCAATCCGACCGGGCTGCACGCCCGTCCGGCCAAGGTTTTTGTCAAAACCGCCAAGCAGTTTAAGGCCGATATCCGCGTGCAGCATGGGTCGAAAAAAGCCAACGCCAAAAGCGTGATCTCAGTTCTAACCTTGGGTGTTGAAAAAGGGGGCGAGATCTCCATCACGGCCGACGGCCCGGATGAAGAAGAAGCTCTGGCCGTGCTCAAAGATGCCGTTGAAACCGGCCTGGGCGATGACCTGAGCGTGGGCCACGAACCCGCGCCACCCGATAAAGCCAAGACCAACGGCCAGGTCGCGGTGTCCGCACCGGCGCCTCCGGCCGCCGCCGAGGTCAAACCGGCCAACACCGATAAAATCATCCGCGCCATACCGGCCGCCGTGGGCATCGCCATTGGCCCGCTGCACCAGTTCAAACACGCCGAAATCACCATCGACGAAACCGCCGCCGATCCGGACACCGAGAAAAGCCGGCTGCAAGGGGCCATCGAGTCAGCCCGCACCGAACTCGATACGCTCCGGCAGCAGGTCGAAAAACGCCTGGGCGCAGGTGAGGCCGCCATCTTCGAGGCCCACCTGGCTATCCTGGAAGACCCCGAACTGGAAGAAGCGGCCGTCGACAACATCAACGACGGCCAGAGCGCCGGGCAAGGCTGGCAAGCCGCCGTTGAAACGATGGCCGAAACCCTGGCTTCGCTCAAGGATGAACTGCTGGCCGCCAGAGCCGTCGATATCCGCGACGTGGGCAGCCGCGTGCTGCGCGCCCTGAGCGGCGCCGACCACGCCGGCCCGGTCCTGCCCGACCATCCCGTCATTCTCATCGCCGCCGACCTGACGCCCTCGGATACGGTCACGCTCGATCCCGGTCAGGTGCTCGGTTTCTGTACCGCCACGGGCGGGGCCAACGGCCACACCGCCATTCTGGCGCGCGCCCTGGGCCTGCCGGCCATTGTCGGTGCAGGTGAGGATATCTTTGCTCTGGAAAACGGCACTCAGGCCATCCTTAACGGCGACACCGGTGTGCTGACCCTCTCTCCCGATGAAGAAGCTCTGACCAAAGCCAGAGATATTCAGCAGGAGCATAAGGCCCGCAGCGCCACCGAATTAGCCGCCGCCCAAGAACCGGCGATTACTACCGATGATCATCGGGTTGAAGTTGTGGCCAATATCGGCAACGTCACCGAAGCCCGCCAGGCCCTGAAGTTTGGGGGCGAAGGCGTGGGGCTGCTGCGGACCGAGTTCCTGTTCCTCGATCGCGACAAGCCGCCCACCGAAGACGAGCAGTTTGAGGTCTATCGGGACATCCTGTTGGCGCAAGAGGGCCAGCCCGTCATCGCCCGTACGCTCGATATCGGCGGCGATAAACCGCTGGCCTACCTGACCCTACCCGAAGAGGAGAACCCCTTCCTGGGGCAGCGCGGCATCCGCCTGTGTCTGGCCCGACCCGAACTGTTGCGCACCCAACTGCGCGCCCTGCTGCGCGCCTCGTCTTACGGCAGGCTGCGCATCATGTTCCCGATGATCA
>JAGRCC010000365.1 GCA_020433785.1 Anaerolineae bacterium | reverse complement strand
TCAATTTGGTCATTCAACAAAATCCCAACGATGATAAAGCCTGGCTGTGGATGAGCAGCGTGGTGGACAGCGACGACCAACGGGCTCGCTGTCTGTATCACGTACTGGCCATCGATCCGGAAAACGAGCTGGCCCGGAAAGGCTTAAATCGCCTGGGTATCGTGGTGTCGGATTCGCGCCCGGTCAAGATTCCGCGCGACTCCCAGCCAGTTCAAGTGGCCAAACCCACGCTGGCCGGTAGACCAACGCCGCCGCAGTTGATGGCTCCCGGCCCGCAACCCACGCCGCCCGCCCCGGCTCAACGACGACCATTTCTGGTTAATCCTGAGATTGTGACCCAGGAACTGCCATTTACGCCGGTTCAAGCTCAAAATGTGCCGGTCAAGGCGTCGCCCTCAATCCTGAGCATTGATGTTGAAGCGGTGCCGGTTGATGACGCACAACCCGCCGCAACCAAGCCGGATGAAGGTCAGGTCATCCCCCCTGAGCCGAAAGAAGCGGCTCCAAAAGAGACTTTTCCACCCTCGCGTTATACGGAAACGCAAAAATTGGTTGAGCCGGAGTGGGTCAAATCGATGATCAACGGCCAGAAAGAGCCGGTTCCAATAGAGCCATCCGAGGAAGAGTCAGTTTCAAATGAACCGTCCAAAAAGAAGCAGCCCAAGTCGCCCCTTGAGGCCGCTAAATCATCGAGCCAGGCCAAGCCGATCAAGTCTAAACATCCGGCGCCCAAACCGCCGGCGGCCTCGCCCGATCCTGGTCGCAGCAAATCGAATGGTCAGCGCCGCCGGCCGCGTCAGAACGGTCCCGATTTTGGACCTGATATGCCGAACCGAGTTACCCGCCCGTCGCAGCCGGTGCCGATTATCCCCCCGCCTAATCAGGGAATGTCGCCTAACTATGGCCAAATGCCGCCACCTAGCCATTCTCAGGTAACGATGGGCATGCCGAATCAGTCGCAGTATCCGATGCCGCCGCACTCTCAGATGACGATGGGCATGCCGATGTCGCCCTACGGCGATCCCGGCCGGCCGCCGTCAGAACCGATTCCGGCTATCCACTCCAACAGCACGATGGGTATGATGCCGTATCCCTATCCTCAATCGCCGCCCAACATGGGCTTTCATTCAAATATCACCATGATGATGCCCACCATGAGCGAAAGCGAAGCCAGAGCGCGGTTGGCCGGCACCCACCCTATTCCGGTCACTGATGCCTCGGCGATGGCCCTCCACGCGGGCATGGGCTACGGATTCGCCGGTTCGCCCCGGCTGGAGCCAGATTACGACCAGGATGAGCCTGAAAGCGATGAGATCAACATTTTGGCGGTCATCATTTTTGGCACGTTGTCGGTCACGGCTCTGGGTGGTTTCGGGATGTTAATTCTGTTGCTGTTTACCGCCCCGCCGGCCTAAAAACTGGGTTTAGACGGCAGCCAAGGTTCGCCATGCCTTGATTATTCGCCAGCGCAGGTCGGCTCGATCCAAATGCAATTCAAAGCGATCCCCGTTCGGGATTTCGACCAGCACGTGCCGGCCGTCTTCGGTTTGCCACTGCCGCCCCACACTGACAATGGTATATTGTTGATCGCGCCAATCGAACTGGCGCGGGCTAACCTCACCCATCGCATTGATGGTCACCATCAGCGCGATGGGATCGTTGAAGTATTCGATGTCGGTCATACGGTTTCCTTTCCAGAGATATTTTAGTGGGAGCCGGCTTCGATACAAAATGTAAACGCGGTGCGCAGAATGGGCTGATTTTGATAATCTTGATCCGTTAATCGTGCGCCTCTTGTTCTAAGCTTACTCCTCTACAATTTGCAAATAATCGCGTGGAAATAACAATGAAGCTATCACCTGCCCCAGCCCGAAATAAATGGGATCGCCGTTACGCCGGTTGTACGCTTGAAGATTTAGCGGACCCCACCCCTTTTTTGCTAAGCTGCCTGCCCGAACTGCCCCCAACCGGGCTGGCCTTAGATGTCGCCGCCGGCGCCGGTCGCCACGCCCTCATTCTGGCTCAACAAGGGCTGCAAGTCGACGCGGTGGATATCTCCTGGCAAGGGCTGCGCTTGGCCCGACTGCGAGCCGCTCAGGCCGGCTTATGGCCCGGTTCGATTGACTTTGTCGTGGCTGATTTAGAGCTCGCCTGGCTGCCGAAGCGCGGATATGACGTGGTCGTGGTCTCATTTTTTCTGTTTCGCCCGCTGTTGCCGGTGATCAAGGATCGATTACGGCCTGGCGGACGGTTGGTGTACGAAACACGCGTTGAGCCGCCGCCCGACAACCGGTCCGACAGCCACCGCCGGGAGTTTTGGCTGAAACCGCGTGAACTGCTGGACGCATTTTCCGATTTCGACGTCCTGCGCTATGATGAAGGGCATCGTCGCCGGTCGGGTGGCCGGGAAGGGGGGGTAACGGCTCGGCTGTTGGCGCGAAAACCGGTTTTGGTTAGGGGTAATACGTTACCCTCGTAGAAAATTATGTCTGTCTCTACCGTTAAAATTGACCTGCACATGCACACCTGCGTTTCTAAGGACGGATCGCTGCAGCCGGCCAAGGTTGTCGAAATTGCGAAGGCGCGGGGGTTAGATCACATCTGCATTACCGACCACAATAGTATCGATGGGGCGTTGGCGGCGCAGGCCATCGATCCCGATTTTGTGATTGTCGGTGAAGAAATTTTAACCGAGCATGGCGAGATACTGGCCTTTTTTGTCAAAGAGCGGGTGCCGCCGCGGTTGTCGCATCAGGAAACCCTGGATCGGCTGGAAGCGCAGGGAGCGGTCATTAGCGTTTCCCATCCGTTTGACCGGCATCGGAACCAACCCTGGACAGAGGCTTTGTTGGAGGCTGTTTTGCCCCGGCTCGATGCGATTGAAGGGTTTAATGCCCGGTCAATCCACAGTATTGATAATGAAAAGGCACAGGCGTTTGCCTTAGCCCACCACCTGCCGATGACCGCCGGCAGCGATGCTCACACGGGCAGCGAGATTGGGGCGGCCTATCTGGAGATACCGGCCTTTACCACGGCCCAAGAGTTTAGAGCCAATTTACCGCAGGCTAAAGTTCACGGCCGCTTAAGCCCCAGTTGGGTTCACCTTTTCTCCACTATCAATACACTGCGCACTCGATGGGGCTTGAAGCCGACGTTAAAGTGAGCATGAGATGATCGATCCCATCGATATTCGCCTGGGAGACAAAGTCCGAATGCGCAAGCCGCACGCCTGCGGCGGCGCCGATTGGCAGGTGGTCCGCCTGGGAACCGATATTGGCATTGTCTGTATGACCTGCCACCATCGTGTTTTGCTACCACGTAGTAAGTTTGCCCGGCGTGTTAAATCGTTCTTAGAGCGTGGCCCTGAAGTCCCGCCGCTGCCATCGACCTCATAGCCGGCATTACACACGTAAACAGAATAAAGGTGACGGTCACTTTTGAAGGGGCAAAGCCGTTGATTTCGTCGATCAGATGCGTATTTTTGACCAAGTGACCGTCACCTTATCGCTAAATTTAGAATTGTTACACGCTTAAAAGGGTTCTTGGCTGACAGCGCCCGCTTATGGTAAAATAAACAGCGCGTTTTTTGTTAATATTGCAACTTATCTTTAATAATCAGGTTAATGAATGAAGACCAAAGATAGCCAGTCTTCATGGATCGCTTTCGGACTATTTTACGCTGTCCTGCTGCTAATTGTATCTGTGCTCGATACCGTCAACCATACCTTTAGTCTTATGTTTTTCCTGGCTCAGGTCGGCTTGATTACGGTTGGCGTTGGCGTGTTTGCCGGGGTCGCGATGATCGCCCCCAATCTGTCGGCCACCCGGAGTATCTTGTTGGCCTTTACGGTTGGCATCTTAACCATCATTCCGGCGATTTTGATGGGCTTGGGCCAGATTCCCGGCTTGTGGCCGCAATATTTCTATATTGCCTTTGGCATGGCCGCCGGAAGTTTATTGACATTTTTTTCACTGTGGTATGCTCGCCGCATTACCACCCAAAATCAATCAGATTTGGAGAAAAAGGAATTTGATTGACACTTTACAACCCACAATTAAATGTAGCGTCGGTATTACGGCTCATAACGAAGAAGCCAATATCGGCGAAATCTTAGAAGCTATGATAACCCAGCGCCTGCACCAGGTTGAAATCACGGAGATCATCATCGTTGCTTCCGGCTGCACCGATCGCACCATTGAGATCATTGAGTCGTACATGCCTCATGAACCACGCCTCCAGCTCTTTATTCAGGCCAAGCGCGAGGGCAAAACCAGCGCCATTAACATCTTTTTAAAGAATGCTCAGGAGAATATCTGCGTCCTTGAAAGCGGCGATACCATCCCGCACGAAGATGCTATTGAAAACATGGTGCGCATGTTTAACGACCCAGCGGTAGGTATGACCGGGGCGCACAAAGTGCCGGTGAACACGCCGGAGCACATTATCGGCCTATTATCTCACCTGCGCCTGAAAATGGAACACCAACTTTGCCTGGAAATTCCGCGCCTGGGCGAACTGATCGCCTTCCGCAAGCTGTTTGATGAAATCCCGCCCGATGTGGCCATGGATGAAGCCTTTGTTGAGGCGCTGGTGATCAAGCGGGGCTTGCAAGTGCGTTACGCGCCGGATGCGGTCGTGTTCAACATGGGGCCGGAAACCATCAGCGATTTCGTCAAGCAGCGCCGGCGAAACCACGCCGGACATTTACACCTCCGGGCCAAATATGGCTATGAGGTCTCCAGTATGGGGTCGCCCCGCTTGGTCAAGCTGGCCTTGGAAGAGATTTGGGGGGCGCTGCAACTGATCTGGATCTTGGGCGTTCTGGCCGTGATCGAAGGGTACTCGCGGCTGTTGGGCTGGTGGGATTACAAAGTCCACAAAAAAACCCACGTGGTTTGGGATATTGCCTGGACGACGAAAGAGGTTAAACGTCCGATTAACGTCCAGGGGATCAATATCACCTCCCCTCATTCCCCCTCCAAGCGGGTTGAGTAACACCCGTTCATAAATTGGTGGATTTTTGTCTGAGAGGAATTGATTTTGAAAGAAAAGCTCACAACGGCGGTTAAGGCGGCGATTAGCCTGGGGCTGATGGCCTACCTTTTTTACCGCTTTTTATCCGACCCCCAGGATCGTGCCGTTTTGGTTGACACGCTGACCACGGCCAATTACGGGTACCTGCTGTTGGCGCTGGTCTTGTATGTGGTCGCGGTGATTACCAACGCGGTGAAATGGTATATTTTGCTGCGGGCCCAAGGCATTCCCGTACCGCTGAAGGCAGTCACCAATTACACCTTTGTCGGATTTTTCTTCAACAACTTCTTGCCGGCCAACGTCGGCGGCGATGTCATGCGGGGGTTTGGTCTGGCCCGCTACACCGAGCGCAGCGCCGAGGCGGCCGTTTCGGTGATTGTGGACCGCATCATCGGTTTGGCGGCCTTTATGTTCACGGCGGTAGTGGCGGCGTTGATCGCCGTCAACATCATTCCCCGGGAAGGTCCGCTTGACGATAACGCCATCATCCAAAATCTGGTGCAGGTCGAAATTATTTCCATCGTCGGCATGGTGGTCATTACCGGCGGGTTTGCCGTTCTGCTCAGCCATCGCCTCCGGAAGCTGGTGGGCAAGATTTTCGAAATCAGTTTTCTGACGCCCTTGCAGCCACTTTATCAGCGCATTTCGGACGCCTTTGAAGCCTATCGCTATCAATACAGCGCCTTGTTTTGGGCCTTTTGTGTGGGCGTGGGCACGGTTTTGTTAACCGGTGTGGTGGATGTGGCGATTGTGGCCGGTTTACACGGCGAAATTTCGCCCATTTACATCTTTCTCTTTAACCCCATCATTGCCGTCACACTCATCGCCCCGATTAGCATCGGCGGGTTGGGCGCGATGTCGGCCCTGTACGTTTACTTTTACGGGTTGGTCGGTGTGCCGGAAACGCTGGCGTTTGCCCTATCTTTGGTCAAGCAAGCCATCACCTATTTGGGCAGTTTGCCGGGTGGACTGCTGTGGCTTAAAAACCGCCATCGTCGCGCCAACCCGGAGCGAGATGTCATCGCTGTAGGCCGGCCGTCCCCTTAAGCGAACGCTGCAACCTAGCCTCTTTCAATTTACCCCTTGCCGGCCCCGAAAAAATAAGTGCGGCTTTAAACGTAAGCGTTCAGCTATCAGCCGTCAGCCGTCAGCTTTAACAATAATGACGATGTTTGGGGCATCATGACCGGCTTTTGTAACCCATTATTTGCCGGAACAGGCCAAAAGCTGATAGCTGATTGCTAAGGGCTGAACGCTTACCTTTAAACTTCGATCACCAGTCCATCTACCGCCATATCGATAGGGCCGGAAAAATCGCGCCGGACATCCTCCAGCAGCGAGGCCATCAATTCTGCTGATTTTTTGCGAAAGTGGGTCAGGATCAGCCGCTTGGCGCCGGCTTGAGCCGCAATTTTGCCGACTTGCCCGGATGACGCGATGATGTGTTCGGCTAACGCGGCCATACCCAGCCGCTTAACCTCTTGATCGGCTAAATAGCAGGACAGGAGCAGCACATCGGCGTCTTTGGCCATTTGGGCCAGCCCTTCACAAGCCACGGTATCGCCGCCGATACAGATTACGGCCTCACCGGTTTCGAGCCGATAGGCCAGACAAGGCCACTCGGTCTGGGACAAGCCCAAACTGTTTCCGTGATTGATATACTGGGCATAGACGCGCATTTGCGGCTGGTGAACCACTAATCCCGGCGTCGCGTCGAACACTCGGACCAAGTGGCTGATATCGAGGGTTTCCGGTTCGGTAAACAGGGCAAATAAAATATCGCGGGCGTAAACTTGATTGAATAGGGCCTCAACAATAGCGGCCGTCCCCGGTGGCCCAAAGACGTTAATGGGCTGCTGGCGTCCGTTGTGCCAGGCCGTTAGCAAAAATTCGCCTAAGTCACAGATATGGTCATAGTGATGGTGAGTAATGAAGACGGCGTCGATCTCAGCGGGATGGACCTCACGCTTGAGTAGTTGGGTGGTTACCCCTCGGCCTGTGTCAAACAAAACTTTTTGCGAGCCAAATTCAATTAAGATAGCCGTGGTGGCCGGTCGCTCGGGATCAAGGATGGGCGTGCCGGTGCCCAGCGTCGTGATTTTCATATACCTCATTCTTTAGGGGTAAGTGGGGAGCCGGACCATCGGCTGATTTCTCATAGCTGTAATCGCCGGAAACTACCGTTTTCTGGCTTCCTCGAGCGCTTGGGCCACCATTTCGACAAATTCCACATAGTCAAAATCGGTCCCTTTGCCCATAAAATCATAAACCTCATACTCGCGAAACAGATTGCGGATCTCTTTATTGGTTAGCTGTTCGCCGCTGACGACAATGCACTGCATCGTTGGGTAGTGACGCTGGATATGACGGAGCAGTTGTTGCCCCTCTCTGAGCGAGTCGACGTCATTCAAATTCATATCGACGGTGGCCACCAGATAGCCGCCCGCTTTTAGTAGGGTCTTGGCTTCCTGACCGCTGCTGACCGTATCGACCTCAAACCCTTCCTCCACCAGACATTCTTCCAGAATATCGCGCCAATCCTTTTTGTCTTCTACCACCAATATTTTACCGCCGGCCGGTCGGAGTGGAGCGGAAACGATAGGCGGGGAGATGGGCGGTGATGAGGGCGAGGACTGAACCGGCGCCGGCGACGGAGTAAAGTTGAGCTGCTGGACGATCAGCGCCACTTCCTGAGCAATGTGGGCCAAATCTTCATCAACGTGAACACCGCCGTCACCCCAAACCGGGCGGCGACTGCGCGGCCTGACGTTCATTCCCGCCAGCCAGTCGATGGCTTCCCAGGCGCAGGCCCGGATGATAATCGGATAGATGACCAACCCTTCGCTTTTTTGGCGCGCTAAGAGAATGGGCAGTTCCTGGTCAATAATGGTGGTCGAGTCGAGAAAGTTAGCTGAAATGAGTAACAGGGCAATTTTGGCTTGATGAAGCGCCTGGTCGATGGCAGACTGCCGGTTGACTCCGGCCAAAATATCATCGTCGCTCCAGGCTTTAATTAGCCCTTGCCGCTGTAAGCCGCCCAAATGGGTTAAAAGCAGCTCCTTTTCTGCTTCGTCGCTGCGGCTGTAAGAAATAAATATGATGGGTTGAACCATACACCGATCCTTCTTATCTCACAGGTGACCGGCGCTTTTCGCGGTAATTGCGACTGGGATGTCGTTCATCGGTTTCCATTTAAGCCCAACTACCCGTCACCTGAACCGTTACCTAAAACACCTGCTCAAGGTTTCTTTATAACTTTTTGATTGCTGCTGCTCTGTTTGCGTTCGGCGGCCAACTCGGTGATCGTCTCGATACTGAAAAAGGGGCCGTCATCGGCTGTGACTTGGCTGCGCACCACACGCATCAATGGGATTTTTTCCTCACGACCTTCAACCTTTAGCACGGCATAACCTCGTTCGTTATCTTGCATATCGTAAAAGATGCCGATTTGGCGGTTAAATTGGTCTTCAATGCGCGTCCACAGCGTCTCGATTCGATCCGGCGTTGAAATCAGTATAAATTCGCCATCCACATGGCCGGTGAAATCGGTCTCGTTGCCTAACTCAAGGACGGTGTTCTCCAAAATCTGCGCCATAAACCGGCGGACCTGATCGGCGTGCTGGCTGCCTCGCAGCACGGCCGAAAAATCTTCCAAACCTTTGATGGTCAGGCTGAGCAACACCCAACTCTGCCGGTCCAGCAGCGACCCCAACATCTTGTGTGACCAATTGGCATTGGGGATGCGGGTCAGGCTATCGACCCGCTTGGCAAATATATCTTCGATGTTGAGCCGGTAGACTGGCCGGTGGTCGAATTCGATCTGGTGTAGCAGCCGCCATAATTCCAGCGCCCGCTTGGCGTTGCGCCACTGCCAGGTATTGAGCAGCTTAACGGCATCGTTGTAAAGGATAATGGCTTTGACATCGCTCTCGAAGACGTTGTCTTCAAATTGGCGTTTCCAGACGTAACTCAAAGCGCCATACTTTTGCAGCCCTTCGATCACCAATCCCGGCGATTTTTCGCCGCTAACGATGATGACGTTGGCTTCGCCCAACTTTTCCTTGAGAAACGTTAAAAAATCCCAGCCTTCGGTGCTGTCTTCCAGGGTTTCATCGGTCAGGTTGATATCGACCGTCACCAGATCGAAATAGCTTTGGCCGGCGACCGCCGCGCCGCGCGGCCGGGCCAGCGCCTCCTGTTCGATATACTCCTTAGCCGACTCAAGATCGCCGACCACTTTGATGGCGGTTTCTTTATTGTAAACAAACGTGTCATCGAGATATAGATTTTTTAGGGTCTCATCCTGATGAATCTGGTCCAACACCAGCTCGCACAAATATTTAAGTTCTTCCTGCCAGCCAACATTATCTTCTACAATGAGCAATTTTCTTTCCAAGGTTCAGTCGCTCCCTTCATCAGCGCCAACGGGCAGGGTCACCTTGAACGTAGCCCCTTGACCGTTGGAATTGTCAATTTCAATCTTGCCCCCCAGCCGGTGGAGGTACGTTCGCACCCACCACAGACCCAAGCCGGTTCCTTCTGCGCCTTTGGCTTCCTTGGTCGTATAAAATAATTGAAACAACCGGCTCTGAATTTCGGAGGGAATGCCGGGACCGGTATCGGCAATAAATAACTCGACGCACTTACGACCGGCAGACCGGCCGGTGAGCCTAATTTGGCCCTCGCTGTCGCCCATGGCTTCGTAGGCGTTTTTGATTAAAACCCTAAACACTTCCGATAGGTTTTGATCGGCTTTTACCTTGGGCAGCGTTTTCAGTTCGGGCCCTTGTTCCAGGGTAATGTGGGGCGGCAATTGGATCTCTTGCAGCCCTTCGGCAATGGCTTCGTTGATTTCGGTGGGTTTGATCTCCAGGGTACGGAAGGGCCGTTTCATCTCTTCAATCAGGCTCAGCGCCGTTTCGATATTGGCATACGCTTTTTCCAAATCGGCTAAATTGTTCTGACCCTCTCTTTTGGCCCGTCCAATCAATCGCTGCATTCTCAGCCGCACCAGGCCGATCTCGTTGACCATGCGATGGGTCATCTTCGAGCCGAAGTCAGCCAGACGGGCCACGGTTTCGGCTTCTATAGCTCGCTTCTCGGCCTCGCTGGCTAGGCGAGCATTTTCCTCGGCCAGCCGTTTGGTTTCGGTCAGGCTCGTCTCGGCGATGTGCAGGAGCCGGCCAATCTCATCGGTCCGCTCTTCGGCGATTTGGTGAAGCCGGGCGTTTTGGATGGCTAACGACGCCTGGGTCACAAAGGCCTGAAACGTGGTAATGTCGCGTTCGGTAAAGCCCAACTTGTTGTGACCGGCAAACATATTGCCGATTAGTTCCCGTTCGCCGCGCTCATTAATGGCGATTAACGGAATATTGATCATGCTGATCATCCCCAGCATGAACTGAATCAGCAGGATAAACAGCCGGTCTTTGGGTAGAAAGAAACCCCACAAATCAAATAGATTACGGGTAATTGCGTAGGCTTTCGGCTCCCCCTGTAGCGCTTTTTGAATGGCTTTGACGCCGATGTGATCCGGGTCTTCATTGATTGAAAGGGAGTAGCCCAGGACGCTCGTGCCCATCAATTCCTGGCCCCACTCCATCATCCATTCGATGCCGTCCCGCACCTTGAATAACCGCAGCGCCAGTTCCTGGCTGCCGTTTTTATCAACTTCGTAGGTCGCCAGCATCGCGCCGCGATAACCCATTCGATTGACGACGCTGTCCATGATGCCGTCCAAAAGCGGGATTAAGCGGGGATCAGCCAGGGGGGGGATAGCGGTTCGGCCTGATAAATCGGAGCGCGGCAGCCCCCACTTGTGCAGCAAACGGGTGTGATAAGCGAGGAGTTGGTCGAAACGGCGCGCCTTCCAACTGGTTTCACCGGTGTTGATAACCCTGACCAGATCGATCGGCGCGGCTCTAAGCTTCGCTTGCAGTTCGGCCACGTTGCCCCAGCAGCGCACCCAGCCGACCGGATAATTTTGCCAAACCGAACCGCTGTCTCGACTCTTCCAGACCGTAACTTTACCCAATAAGGTATCGTGCTGGTCTCGAATTTCAAGCCGATGGTAGTTGGCCGGGCAGCCGTCAGATGGAAACTGGATTTCTACTCGGTTTGAGCTGATAAAGGTCAGAATTTCGCCGGGTGGTCCCTGTAACATTTTTTAAGCTATCCTATAACTGTTTACCACAAAAGTTTACAGGATAATACGGGTTAAAGTCTTAACTGAACAGGCTACGAAAATTGGGGTTTAACCACTCATAAAGAAACACCCACTTTCCTGGCCCTGGTTACGCTAATAATAAACCGAATAACTATTTACCCATTGTTAGTGATAATTTACGGTCATTTTCCGTTTGTTTAAGGGGATGAAGGTAGCCACTACTTAAGTGATAAACGATTAAGCCAAAAATAGCAAGTTTTTAAGCCAAAAATGGACGTCACTCGACAGCATGGGGCGCGGACGGCGTCATCAATGTGACTGGTCATCGATCCAGGCCGAATCCTGATTAACCGTCGGGTGCTTTGCCGGGCATTTTCCCTTAAACTAGACCTGACAGTGTTCCCAGTTACAGGTAAACTACGACTTATTTTCGATAAAGGAGATTGTGTTAATGTCAACTACACTGGAGCTGATTCAAGATTTCTTGGCTCAAAAACGAATCGCGTTCATCGGTGTTTCGCGGGATAAAAGCGACTTTTCCCGTGGCCTATTCCGTGAACTCTGCAACCAGGGCTACGACGTGGTGCCCGTTAATCCCGAAGCTCCGGAAATAGAAGGACGATTTTGTTTTGCTCAGGTACAATCCATTGTCCCCCCGGTCGATGGGGCGTTGTTGATGACCTCACCGGAGTTGACCGACAGAGTCGTTCGCGACTGCGCCGAGGCCGGCATTACGCGTGTGTGGCTGTATCGCGGTCTGGGTGCGGGGGCGGTTAGTGACAGCGCCATCGGATTTTGCCAGGCAAACGGTATCACGGTCGTGCCAGGCTTTTGTCCCTACATGTTTTTGCCCAAAACGCCGCTTGTCCACCGAGCGCACGGTTTTGTGATGAAGTTGTCAGGCGGATATCCGGAATAGGGACAATAGAAAGCTAAAGCTCGAAGTAACGGCTTTAGCCGTCTTCCGAACGTTCCGACTGTTTGTACTCGGTAATATCCTGGATGAATACCTGAACCAAATTGGGGTGAATATAGTTGTAGGTGGTAATAAAGTAGCGAGTTTCGTCCCGACTGAGCAATTTGTAGGCGGCTTCTCGTTTGACCGTGGCCCGATCGGCGTAACAGCGATGAAAGTCGGCCAAGACTTGCGGCCGGTCTTTGAAAACTTCGCCTGCCGGCCGCCCCATCAAATCGGCAATGCGGCCGTGGTTGGCCTTTTCAGCCGCGTCGTTGTAATCAACCATTACAAAATCGTCGCCCAGGCGCTGCCAAGAATAGGTGGGGACGGGAATGCCCTTGTACTGCATTCTTAGGCGGTTTTTGGTCTGGCGCAGTCGCTCCTCTTCACGCTGCTGTATCTCCAATTTTTTGCGAAGCTGAGCCAACTCCGTTTGTGAGGCGGGTAGGTTGGCGTCCGTCGGCATTGCCACTTTGTCCTGGCTTTGCAACGCAGCTTGGGCTTCGGCCAACTGTCTCTCGATTTCTTTTTGTTCGGTAATATCTTGAATGTGAACAATGATCAAGTTGGGCGGCAAGTAGTTGTAGGTCGTTACAAAAAAACGCATTTCACCCGAAGTGACCAGTTGGTAGGGCGCTTCCCGGATAACCGTTGTTTTCTCATCGTAACAGCGTTGGAAATCGGCCAGCACTTGCGGCCGGTCGGCAAAAATTTCGCTCACAGTTTTGCCGAAGAAATCGACAATACGCCCCATCGCTTGAGCTGCGGCATCGTTGAAATCAACCAGCACAAATTCGCCGCCGATCATTTGCCACGAGTAGGTCGGAATCGGAATGGTGCGATAATGCTCGCGCAGCCGGTCATCGATGCTGCTGGCAATTAGTTTTAAGCGTTCCTCATCTTCATGCGCCTGCCGCTCGATTTGCTCTCGCTTGGCAATTTCGTAATGGAGCGCCTCTTTAAGCCGTTCTACCTCAGATGAGTTTTCGGTGGTCTGATCCATCTGCTCGCGGTAGTGGGCCAGGTCGGCTTCCATCTGTTTATAGCGAGTGACATCTTCGATGTGGACGATGATAAAATTGGGCGGTACAAAATTATAAGTGGTGATAAAATATTTATTTTCGCCGGTCATGATCAATTGGTATGGACCTTCGCGCCTGACGACGGCTTTTTGGCGAGCGCAGGTTTTAAAATCCTCCAACACGTCCGGTCGATCACCGAACACCTCCCGCACCGTCAGGCCAAGCATTTCGACAATTCGGCCCTGGCTCTCCCGATTGGCCGCGTCGTTATAACCGACCAGAATATACTCGTCGCCGACTTTTTCCCAGGAGTAGGTTGGCACGGGAATCCCCTGAAATTGGGCCCGCAGCCGGGCCTGGCTCTGACGGAGTTCCAGTTCGGCCCGTTTCCGCTCACTCACTTCAAACCGCAGCGCTTCATTGGTGGTGGTTAAATCGCCAATCTGTTCGGTCATCAACGCGCCCATACGGCGTTGCGTCTGCATGGTGTTGGTTTCCAGCTCTTTTTGTTCGGTGAAGTTCTCTTTGACAAAGATGTAGTTGGTGATTTGGCCTTTGGGATTAAACATCGGAATGACCGTCACTAACTCCCAGTACACCTCGCCGGTTTTGGTCAAGTTGTACCATTCGCCGCGCCATTCCTCGCCGGCCTGGATGGTCTCCCACATATCGGCCAGCGACTCGTCGGCCTGCCACTCCGTTTCCAAGCTGCGAATATCTTTGCCGACCACATCTTCATACGTGTATTCGGTTAGCTCGGTAAAACGGAAATTTACATAATTGATAATCCCCTTACGGTCGGTGATCATCATAGCCATCGGGCTTTGCTCCAACGCTCTAGCCAATAGGCTGATCTGCCGCACCGCTTTCAGCCGCTCGGTGATATTGCGGCTGTAGGACACCGTCTGAGTAAAGGTATTGTCCGCCTGCCGGATAGCTCGATATCGCCGCCAGACAATGATTTTCGAACCGTCTTTTCGAATGAGTTCTAACTCGCCTTCAACATAGCCCTGTTTTTGCAGCACCATAAATTTCCTGGCAAACAGCTTTTTACTATTCTCGCTGGCAAAAGCAGTGGTATGCTGGCCGATGATCTCCCGGCGACTGTAGCCCAGCAAACGCTGGTAGGTATCATTGCAATCGATGATGTTGCCGCGCACATCGAGAATTTCGATGCCGTAAACATCGAGATTGAAAAATAGCTGGTTTTGAACCTCCGGTGAAAGGCCAGCAGCGCCGCCGGCCTGAGCGGACTCATTGACGACGGCCTGGTTCGATGGGGTAGCGTAGGTGGTGAACTGGTTTTGCTCGGATTCGATATAATCTTTGTGTTGGACCGCGTAGCGAATGATCCGTTTGAGCACAGAGACATCAATCTGGTCTTTGACCACAAAATCGACCGCTCCAATTTCTAGAAATTCACCATTCAATTCATGATCGGCGGTGTCAACCAGCAAAACCGGAGCAGTCGTCACTTCGTTATCAGTGAAATGCTGGAGGAATTTTAACCCATCCTGACGATCCAAGGCATAGGAGAAGAAACAAATGTCATAAGCGGCTGCCGAAAGTTGCTCCCAGGCCGTTCCGTAATCAGGCGCATAGTTGAGTTCGGTTTGCCAGCTTTTTATTTCATTGAGTAAATTGCGCAGGATCAAAAATGTTTGCTCATTTTCATCGACGCAAAGTATTTTTAAATTTCGGTTTGCCATGAATTACTCCGGAATACGATACCAGGTAGGTGAAACCCTTTAATTTTACCATAGCCTGCCCTATTCAGACACGTACATAGAAATGCCTAAAGTCGTTAAAAATAATTCGATTTTATGAAACAAGCTTTCCTGGCCATTGACTGATCTGTGGATGAATATCTCAAATTATACCTCTTTCTGGGCTAATGCCCTATTTTGTGGAAGTCAAGACCCGCCCGATTTTCGGTAGGTTTGACTTTTGGCTAGATTGTGATACTTTTTATTGTTATTATATGGAATATATAAGGAAGATTTATGAATAATACCGGCAAACTCGAAGCCATCTGGCTTAAGCGAATGAAGCGGGGACCAATGGATCCCGTTACTCAGGCCCATCTCACCACCGGCCGCGGGCTGGACGGTAATGCGAATCAAGGCGGCAAACGCCAGGTGACCATTATCGAACAGGGAGTATGGGAAAACTTGATGGGCGCTTTGGGCGCCGACCTCGATCCGTCGGCGCGGCGGGCCAACCTGATGGTTAGCGGCCTTAAACTGGCCGATAGCCGCCACAAAGTGCTGCAAATTGGCTCCTGCCGTATCCGCATCTACGGCGAAACCAAGCCCTGCGAGCAAATGGACGAAGCCTTCCCCGGCCTGCAAGACGCTATGCGCGATAAATGGGGCGGCGGCGCTTTTGGCGAAGTCCTGGACGACGGCGACATCACCGTCGGCGACACGGTTGCCTGGATTGAATAATTGAATAGTTGGATAGTTGGTACCCAACCCACCAACCAACCAACCAACCAACCAACAAACAAACAAACAAACAAACAAACTAATTACCACTTTGTCGGGAAACCTTCATCCCGACGTTTTTTTTAGGGATAAAGATCTATGAGTACGTACACCTCCACCAAATCAAGCCGGCTAGTTCAATCGATTCCTTTTTTCTACGGCTGGGTGATCCTGGCCGCCGGAACCATCGGCGTCATCATTATGGGCCCCAGTCAGACCTTTACGGTCGGCGTCTTTATCGACTCCTTTATTCGCGAGTTTGGCGTTTCACGGTCGAGTGTGTCGCTCATCTACGGCCTGGCCACAATGGGGGGATCGCTGCTGCTGCCCGTCACCGGCCGGCTGGTTGATCGCTATGGAGCCAGCCGCATGATCATCATCGTGACACTCGGTTTGGGGTTGGCGACCGCCAGTATCGGCCTGAGCCAGGGGGTGATTACCTTGTTTTTAGGGCTGCTGGCGGTTCGCTATTTTGGCTTTGGCTCGATGCAGTTGGTGGTAAACAACGCTATTGCCCAGTGGTTTATCCGCCGGCGCGGTATGGTGATGGGTATTGCCGGCCTCAGCCTGGCCGCCGGTTTATTTATTTATCCCGTGCTGGCTGAATTCTTGATCAATCGGTTTGATTGGCGCGGGGCGTGGTTTGTGCTGGGTCTGTCAGTATGGCTGATCATGTTGCCGGTCGGCTGGATCTTTATCAAAGATAAGCCGGAGCAGTACGGCCTACATCCGGATGGCGATACCGACGTTCTAACGGGCCTATCGCCTCAGATCAGCGAAGAAAATTGGACCCTGGCCGAGGCTCGCCAGACCGGAGCTTTTTGGATTTTTGCCGCGGCCTTATCGGTGATGACGATGATTATGGCGGGTTTAGTCTTTCACCAAATCTCTCTCTTTGAGGCACGCGGCTTGAGCCGGGAATTCGGCGTAATGGCCTTTAACATCATGGCTATTACGTCCATCATCGGCAATTTAGGTATGGGGGCGCTGCTAGATCGATATTCGGCTCGGCTGCTATTGAGTGGGGTGTTGTTCTTGCTGGCCGCCACGTTGGTGTTAGTTCAGGTCATCACCACGCCGCTGCAAGGCTTCATCTTCACCGGCATGGTCGGCTTGGTCAGCGGCAGTTT
>JAGRCC010000364.1 GCA_020433785.1 Anaerolineae bacterium | reverse complement strand
ATCCGGCGGTGATTGAGCGACACGTAGCCCAGGCGCAGGGCGCGGGTATCGATGCGCTGGTGCAGTCGTGGTACGGACCGCAGGTGGAGAACAATCAGACCGAAACCAACTTTCGCACACTGCTCGATATTGCCGCTGCCAGAGGCTTCAAAGCCGCGGTTGATGTGGAAGTGACCAGTCCTTTTTTAGGCGGCAGCGGCGCGGTTTCACAAGCGTTGGCAACCCTGCTAGCGACCCATGCTCAGCATCCGGCTTACCTGAGATACCAGGGCAAACCGGTTATCTTTTTCTGGCGGCAGCAGCAGTATTCGGTTGATACCTGGGCCGGGATTCGCGGTCAGGTCGATCCCAACCATGACACCATTTGGATTGCCGAAGGCACCGATTTGGCTTACCAAGCGGTTTTCGACGGCCACCATCTCTACAACATTGCCTGGGCCGATTCGCCGGCGGACCAACTGGCCCGCTGGGGCGATCGAATGCGCAGCTATGAGGCCGAAAACCAGGTCGATCGCTTATGGGTGGCGACGGCCATGCCGGGCTACAATGATACCAATCTGCCACGCGGCAACGCCTTCGCGGTGTCGCGTCAGGGGGGGGATTATTTGCGAACGACGTGGCGCGGCGCTATAGCCAGCCAGCCCGATATGGTGATTATCACCAGCTTTAACGAATGGCTGGAAGGCACTCAACTCGAGCCGAGCGCCAGCTACGGTAATCTCTACCTCGATGTCGCTCGCGAACTGGTGACGGAGCTGCGTGGCAGCCCGCCCCCGGAGCCGGCCCCGCTCCAAGTGGCGTCGGAACCGACTCCGGACAGTGGCGCACCCGCTAGCGAAGGAGAGAAGAGCGCTCCGGCGACTTCAGCCGGAGCGCAATCGCCGCCGCCTGATGGCCCTTACATCGAAACGGCGGCCATTACCAACGTACGGAGCGGCCCTAGCACCGACTTCGAGACGGTTGGTCGCCTGGATGCCGGCCAGACCGCTTCGGTTATCGGCCGGACTGAGGCAGCCGATTGGTGGCTGGTCGAGTTCACCCCGGTGCCCGAAAGTCAGGGCTGGGTGTCCGGTGAAGTGGTCGAGTTTGTGGGTGAGGTGGCGGACGTGCCTGTGGTTGAAGTAGAGACGGCTGCGTCCGAAACTGAAGCCACGGTTGACAGTGCCGATGAGGCTGAAGCTGAACCGGAAGCGACGGTCGAGGCTGAATCGGAAGACGAGGCCGCTGTTGATGAACCGACTGAAGAAGCCGCTACGGCCACACCGACCGTTCCCCGCATCGCCGGCTCGATTGAAGTTACAGACGCCATCAATGTTCGCGATGAGCCGTCGATCGATGGAGAAGTGGTTGGGGCGCTGTATCAGGGGGAAACTGCTGATGTGCTGGCCGTTAGTGAAGACGGCGACTGGTGGCTGGTTGAATTTGCCGGCGGGCCGGACGACCGGGCCTGGGTGGCCGGTGAATTTGTTGAATTTGAGGGCGACCCGGCTACTGTGCCAATTTTTGGGCTAGGTACGCCAACCCCGACGGCATCGGCCACGCCCAACGCCACAATAACCCCGACACCAACGCCTCTCCCGGTGGAGCAGCCTACCTTCGCGCCGACGGCGACCTCGATCTATGATGCGACCTCGGCTGCTTTGCTGGCGGCGCGCGGTACACCTGATCCATCGCTACTGGAACCCGCCAGCGACGACAACAGCACCTTTGGCTGGAGCGATTTACCCTGGGGTATTCTCAGCCTGGTGGTGATTGCCGGCTTTTTCTGGTATCAATTCGTGCTGCGCCGTCGTCAATAGGGTTAGGATTTTATCAACCCGCTTTTCACGTTTTGAGTCGACAAATTAGACAAGATTTACAAGATTAACAGGATGAGATTAACCTTAGAGCATCTTGTTAATCCTGTTAATCCTGTCCAAAATTCTTTTAGCTGACGGCTGATAGCTAAACGGTTCTCCTCTGCCTGACTCCCAAATTTGAGAAAATCGGAAAGTTTGTATATTATTCTGTTACATTAGCGATCATTAGAGTATTTTTGTTTCATCTGTTTCACCTATTTCATTAGTTTCAGTGTGGAAATTATGGAGAATAACGGCAGAGAATACGGTTACATTATCAGGATTGACCAACCCAAGCATTTACCCACCCAAGGAACGCACGGCTGGCAAGTTCGCTTTCCCACTGGCGAGCCCAGAAAATATCACTCTAAGTTGTTCAGTGATAATTTATACGGCGGGCCAGAAAAATCCTGTGAAGCCGCCCAGGCGTATCTAAATGAATGTCGCCAAACTCGAGAATATTTACCGCGCGAACATGACCACCCCTGTCCCCGCTATGTCTTAATGAAAGGTAAATTACAGGCCAATAATACCAGCGGCCGCACCGGCGTCTTTCGCACCCACGCATACCATGGGCAGACCGGTAAAAAACAGGAATACTGGGGCGCATTTTGCCCACTCGGTCCCGATGGCCAGCGCAACCGCTGGACTAAACGGTTTTACGTGAGTTCGCACGGCGAGGACGAGGCCCGGCGATTGGCCGTAGAATTTCGGGAGATGTGGGAACAAGCCGCGGATGATGGGGAAACGGCTATCAAGGAGTTTTTTGAGGAATATTATGATGGCGTCTAACGGATAGCCTCATCCTCCCGTCGAGACGTTTGGCTATTATAATTAAGCTTTCGTCTATTTAATCGAGAAAAATTGATCCTGATTGGGTTAACCAAGACCATACCGAAGTATCTCGGTATGGTCTTTTTGATATTTGAACGTATGGGTTAGTGAAACAGCCGATTTTCTTTCGTTCGAGTTACAAATCCCTCAATATAAATAGCTCGATCATTTCTTAAGAAATCACTCGAATGAGTATGGTTGCTAGCGGCAAAGCTGTTTACACTAAATTAGAGTTCATTACTGGGAAAGAGTATGCGGTCAACTGCATTTTGCTTCATTGTAGATCTACTCAGTTATTATGACCTTTTTTAAGATACTTCAAAACAAACATAGGAGGATTTTCATGCAATCACGGAAATACGGCGTAGGTGTTATATTATTGGTATTAGCTAGCCTAGTTTTGTCGGCCACAATGGCCTATGCACAACAGACAGGATATGAAGAAGTTAGTGTGACGGTTCCGGCCGGGGGAGAGACATCGATCCAATTTGACACGTTTTGCCTTGAGGCTGGCAAGGCTTTTCCCGCTCAGCTAAATGCTCCCAATGGGCGAGCTTCAGAAAATGTGCTCAAAGTACTTAAAGCCGCGCTTGAAGATGGTACGGTTATGTCAAGTCCACTACAAACCCAATTAGCCATTTGGCACGAGGCTGACGGCGATTGGTTCTATGACCAAAATCAAGTTAATCACGATGAAGCCCAACAACTGCTGGACCGAGCCGCCAATGTTTCTTTAGCCCCCATCGATCCGGACGGGGTGGCTTTGGACCAAGCAGTAGCTGATGGTTCGATTACTATCAGCAGTGAAGATTTTGCCTCCATGGATGTTTCTCTGCCAACCGAAGAAGATGAGCCTTATCGAGGTCAAGGCACTCTCACACTTGTTAATAATACTGATCAAGATTTGACGGTTTACTTCCCCTTTGGTCTGGTTTTCGAATCAACTAGCGACGAGGAACAGGACATGGTTGCTTACGCCGCGGTTCCTGAGCAACAAACAGCGCCTACGGTTGAGTCAACGGTTGAGCCGACCAGTGAAGTGCTCGATGCCACGGTCGAACCGCTGTTGACGGTAACTCCCGAGATGACGACTACGGTCGAAATGGAAGTAACAACGACGGTAACGGCTACGGTCGAAAACGCTACCCCGACCCCCACCTCGGATACGATGGCGGCCGATCCCGCCGCACCGACGCCCTCAGCGCCCGGTAGTTTACCCCAAACGGGTGGGGAAAAGAGCGGCATATCGCCCGCGCTAATGATGCTAATTGGCCTTATCTTACTGACCTTTAGTTTAGCGTTAGTATTACTGCGAAAATCCCTCGCTTATTCTTATATTGAAGACCACGACTCAACTAAACGTTAGTCGGCAACCGATTAAGAAATAACGGATTAAACAACCAAAAAGCCCCCTTTAAGCTCAAAGGGGGCTTTTTTTATGGGTAACTGGGGTCAGCCGGCCAATTCTTTCAAAACCACCAACGCGGCATCATAATCGGGGTGTTGGGAAATCTCCGGGACATATTCGACATATTGTACCACCCCGGCTTCATCTACCACGAAAACGGCGCGCATCTCAAGGCGTCTTTCTTTGTAATGAGTGCCGTAAGCGTCGCCAAAGGACATATCCTTGTGGTCTGAGAGCGTGATGACGTTTTCCACGCCGGCGTTGCCACACCAGCGACTTTGGGCATAGGGGAGGTCAACGCTAACGGCATAGCCCACCACATTATCACCCAGAGCGCCAATCTCTTGATTAAAGCGGCGAGTCTGTAAATCGCAAGTGCCGGTGTCCAGTGAAGGAACGACGCTAATCAGGCGAATTTTACCGGCGCTGTCATCAAGGGTAACGGTCGACCAATTGATGTCCGTCAGGCTAAAATTGGGCGCTTTATCCCCTACATTTAATTTGTCACCGATCACGGTCACGGGTTTGCCCTTATGGGTTAGTTCTCCTATACGTTCTGTCATGATTGTCTCCTTGACAAATGGTCTAATTTAATTGTTGTCATAAACAAAATCAGCCGACCACAGATGGCTCAGCCCAGCTTTGGAAAAATCCCTTGAGCAAATAGTGACCGACTGAAACAGTTAAAAATACCTGGTACTCCGGTGAGTATAATTAAAAAAAGGTACTGGCAAACCTTTTAGCCGATTAATCTCGCCGCAGCGGCCTCATCGAGAAACCAATCGAGCTGACCGTGAGTCGGTTGGACACGGCCGGCCGGGACAGGGCTGGTTGAGCCCGACTTTTCGATGGCCTGAAAGACGGCGTCGGCTTTGCCGGCGCCGGTCGTCACAAACGCGATGTAGCTGGCATTGTTGATAACCGGCAATGTCAGCGTGATGCGCATTGATGGCGGCTTGGGTGAGTCCACAATCGGAGCTACCCACAGCCTGGTTTCGTCCAGCAGATGGTGGTCCGGAAAAAGCGAGGCCGTGTGGCCGTCTTCGCCCATGCCTAACAGCATCAAATCAAACCGGGGCAGCCTATTCTCATCAGGCGGTAAAATGGTACGCACAGTTCTTTCATAGGCTCTGGCCGCCGCCCCCGGTCTTAGCTTCGGGCTGATGGTATAAATTTGTTCAGAGGGAATATCGACCTGATCAAACAGCAGCTCTTTGGCCAGGCCATAGTTGCTGTCCTTGTGGTCCAAGGGTACACAGCGTTCATCGGCCCAGAAAACGTGCCAGGCCGACCAATTGATCTCCGACCGAATATGATCTTTGGTTAGTTCGTCGCTCAGTACTTTAATCAGCGATCCGCCTGACAGCGCCACCGTAAACTGACCGTGGTCGTCAATGGCTTGGGCCGATAGGTGTTGGACGTAATTAGCGATAGCATCGCTCAATTCGTCTTGAATAGCAAATACATGTAGGCTCATGGGCCTCCTCTCCAGGTAAGAATTAGCGTTAAGGTCAGGCGACAATCACTGAGTGACTGCCACATGAACGTTAGCATTCGGTGCAAATACTAAACCATTTGCGTCCCTTTTCAGCGCGGATAAATTCATCAGATTTACTGGGGCCCCATGTGCCGGTTTCATAAAAAGCCAGCGGCGGGGCGTGTTCGCTCTCCCACCCTTGCAGAATGGGATCGATCAACCGCCAGGCCAGTTCAATTTCGTCGCTGCGGGTGAAGAGCGAGGCATCACCGTGCAGGGCATCTAAGAGCAAGCGCTCGTAGGCATCGGGCAGGGTGTTGGCGCCGAAATCCTGCTCGTACAGATACGACATATCAACTGAACGGGTCCGCATGCCCGCGCCGGGCAGTTTGGTTTCAAAGTGAAGCAGGATGCCTTCATTGGGCTGCAAACACAATCCCAGCCGGTTGGCCGGCAGTCCCTCACCGGGAGCCAGGGGAAACATTAGGTGAGGCACGTGGCGAAACTGAACGGCGATTTCCGTGACTTTGCCGGCCAATGCTTTGCCGGAGCGCAGAAAAAACGGCACATTCCGCCAGCGCCAGTTGTTGATGTACATTTTGGCCGCGGCGAAGGTGGCGGTATCGGTGTTAAAGGCCACCCCCTTTTCATCGCGGTAAGTCCGGTACTGGCCTCTAACCGTAAACTCACCCACCCCTTCCGGCTCGATCCGCTGGACCGCCTTGAGGACTTTAACCTTTTCGTCCCGTAAGGAGGTCGCGTTGAATTCGGCGGGGGGTTCCATCGCGGTTAAGGTCAGCAGTTGGAGAAGGTGGTTCTGAAACATATCGCGCAAGATGCCGGCAGTGTCATAGTAACCGGCTCGACTGCCCAGACCAACCTCCTCGGAGACAGTGATTTGGACGTGGTCGATGTAGT
>JAGRCC010000363.1 GCA_020433785.1 Anaerolineae bacterium | reverse complement strand
CCTGGGCGGCTTCGGCGGCGGGAATGCAGAGCTTCCAGCCGATTTCGATGATGTCGGGGTTGTCGATTTGGGCGTAGCTTTCATCGGCAGCCGCGGCCGTATTGGTGGCCTCAACAATGGCCGGGAAGGCTAAGGGGTCGCCCAAAAATTTGTCGGCAATTTTCGACAGCCAGTCGTCGCCTTGAACAATGACGTCGGCATCACAGGCGGCGCCTTCTTGGGCCATGATCGGCGCGGGGATCAGACCAAATGTGACCGCCAACAGTAATAAAACTATGGTAAGCTGCTTCAACTTATTCATTATAAACTCCTCCGTCGTTCATTAGTGGATTGTTAGCATCGTTGCTATATCGGATATTAGTGGCTGGCACCTACGTCCGATTACTCAAGGTTGTGTCATTGACCCTCCTTTAGCGGCGCGTCGCTGCGCGGCGGGTAATCCGTACCGCAAGGCTCCCTTCAATACAATGTCGCCTACTCGGGATGCGGTGGTTTACGGATCATGTCTTGTTGATATTCGTCACCATAATGACCGGTGACCGGACTCAAATGCGAAGGCGGTCCCGGCGGCAGCCAATGCGGATCACGATAGGCCGGTTTGGGCGCGGACCAGTTGGCCGGTTTGACGATACGGGCGCACAGCAGCAGCGGCTGACCGTAATCGACGGCGGCCAGTTCGGCTTCCGTTAGCTCTTCAGCCGGCAGGTTGAGCAAAAAGGCCATGCGACTCAAGAGATTACCGTATGATGTGAGCTGAAAATCCGCTTCGATCAGACCAAGATCATACAGCATATTAATGACCTCCAGCGGCATAAACATGCGATACATGTAGAGCGGCGCGCCGGTACCCATATCCAGTCCGCGATATAAATAGTAGTCAACTGAGGCAAAGTTAATCAGCAGGACGCCGCCCGGTTTCAGCATGCGAATGGAATGGTAGAGCGCCGCTTCGACATCATAAATAACGGTGATACTGAACTGGTGGATGAAGCAGTCGTAAGTGTCAGCGGGCGCGTGATCAGCCCGGCTCAAGTCGGCCACGATCTTGACCTCCGGACTGTGAGCCGCAATGTCGAGCGCGTCGGCCTGGGTGATGGCCTGGCCCCCGTAATGGCGCAGCGTGGTCGTCTCCCCGATTTCCAGCCCACGCCCTTTGATGTCGGCGCGATGCCGCTCCAGAAAGTCGGCCCAGTAGTAGCGGACCACGGCCGTACCGTACGGCAGCGCCCCGTTTCGCAACGGCCGCAGCCGCCGCATCATTATAAAGCGCAGGTGACGAATAATCGGCCAGGTCAGCAGCCGTCGAACCGGCGGGTAGGTCCGGCGCAATCTTTGGTAGAGGCGGGAAGTGTCCACGCTCATGATAACCAAACTCTTGCTGCCGCGCCAATCAGCCCTGCCTCGAGGCCGAGGGCGGCCGGAATAATCGGCAGATGGCGGCTGTTGTCGGCCCAGATGTGCTGCCGGGTGGCGGCTACAAAGCGCTCCCAATACCGGCCGCCGGCCAGTCCCAGTCCGCCGCCAACGACCACCGCGTCCGGATCGAGCACGTTGACCAGCCAGCCGACGCTCACGCCCAACGCGTCGCCGGCCTGGTCGATGACCGCCGCCGCTACGGGATCGCCCTGAGCCAAAGCCGCCATAACGTCCTCGCCACGGGGCAGCCGCCGGTCGGACGAAACGCGTTGGTTGTACTGGGCCACTAGCGCCGGTCCGGCCGCGATCTCTTCCAACACCGGGCTTAGCACCGATCCGCATTTTTGGCAACGAGTCGTCAATGGGCTGCTGCCCAGCACCAAGGCATTGCCACGCGCCCCGGCATAGGGACGCCCGGCCTGAACCAAACAACTGCTGATGCCCGTGCCGACCGTCACATAAGTAAAAAGCGGGTAGTCCCGGCCGGCTCCGAATTGGGCCTCGGCCAGAGCGGCGGCCCGTACATCGGCCTCGATGACGGTCGGGGCTAATTCGGCCAGACGCGGCTGGACGGATAACTCTTGCCAACCGATGGTATGCGCGCTGGTGATACGCCCCTGGCGATCAACCAATTCAGCAATACCGACGCCGATACCCAAGACCTCAAGTCGCTGCCGGGCAGCTTCCGCCAAAAGCTCGCCGGCCAGCGCGATGACGTCATCAAGTAGAGCATCACCGCCGCGTTCCGGCCGGGTAGGAATAACCCGGCGCTGCACCACCTGCCCGGACGGTTTCAGCACCAGACCGGCGGCAATTTTGGTGCCGCCTACGTCCAAGCCGATGGCGCATTGCTGCCTAGCTTCAGTCATCGGGCTGATCAGGCAGGTAGGTGGGCGCTACCCCGAAAATAAGGCGTACCGGCCGATCGGAGATGTTATAGTAGTGGTGCGGCACGCCTTGCGGGATGTAGAAGCCGTCTTGGGGGTTGAGTTCAAACCAACGCTGGCCGTCATTGTCCGGCAGACGCATGTTCAAGGTTCCTTCGAGCACATAGAGGCTCTCATCGCCGGCGTGCTGTTGAACATCACTCTGTTGACCGGGCATCAGATAGATTTGGCCAACGGTCAGGTGTTCAGTGGCGGCCCACAAGCCGACCAAAATCGGATTATCGTGGCCCTCCATTCGCCAGAGCAGATCGGCCTCGCGCATGACCTGCATCGAAAAGTCGGACGTAACCTGGGCGCGGGCCATCGGCCATTGGCCCAACAGGTGATCTTGAGTGTATTTGACCTCGACGAGATTTGGTTTGGTCCGGGCGTAAGCTCCTGACGTGCCCTGTGACGGCGGGGGCGCGAAAAACTCCAAAACCCGTAGAGGTTCGGAGCCGTAGTTAAAGGCGTGGTGCCAGGTATCGCGACGGAAGAAGACGGCCTCGCCAGCTTGCACCCGATGCACCTCGCCGCGCTCCGGATTGGCGATGACCATCAGACCGCTCAAAACGTACAAAACTTCATCGGCGGCGAAGATGGTGCGGAAACTATCGGAGTGGCGAAAGGCGCGGCCGGGATTGAGGCCAAACACCAACTGGTGGATTTTGTCGCTGGAGACGTAAATCCAGTCGGCCACCTCGCCGGCCTCGACGTCGCCCCACAGATGGCGGGTGACGGTAGCGTAAGGGATATGGGCCGGCCCATCAAATGTGGGCCGAGGTGATGGGGCGTAAGCCATAGTTAATAACTCCGATCGTGGACCAGATGGCCCGCTTCGGCCGTGGACGCCGGGTCTAATTCCGGCAGGGTAAACCGGCTGTCAATGATTTTTTCCCGGCCGTCGCGGCCCGACTCCTGCACTTTGAGCATAATTTCCAGCACGTGGTAGGCGTGTTCCGGCGTGATTAGGGGCGGTGTCTTGGTTTGAATGCATTCCACCAGGTGCCGCAAGCCGTCGGTCCAGGGCCAGTTGGGATCGGTTTCTTCATAAACTTGCCAGGCGCCAACCTCGTTTTGCCACAGTTCGTAGCCTTCGGGGTCCCAATCGTCGCCCATCATTTGGAGCGTACCCTGCGTGCCATACAGTTCGATGGCCGGACAGCGATATTTTTGCAGAGTGAAGCCAGTTGTCACCACGGCAAAGACCGACTCGCCAAAATCGAGCAGCAGGTGGGCGTTGTCCTCGGCCTGGACCTGCATGCGTTCGCCGTCAACCACTCGCTCCGGAATGGCGACGCCGGTCATGGCCATCACTCGTTTGGCGGGTCCCAACAAGCCGGTCAAGCTGGTGACATTGTAGACCCCCAAATCAAATAGCGAGCCGCCGCCGGGCTGGTAAAACCACTGGCCCCACCACGGTCCGGCCCAGCCGTACAGCGCCCGCGCCGATACCACCCGGCCGATATCGCCCCGGCGAATGCGTTTGAGCATGGTTCGGAAGGTCGGGCTGAGAATAATGTGCGGGGCGCAGACCAGATAACCGGGGCTGATTTTGGCCAGTTCGACCAGACGCGCCGCCTCCGGTAGGGTGACGGCCATCGGCTTTTCGACCAGCACGTGTTTGCCGGCCTCAAGGGCGGCCTGCGCTAACGGGCTGTGCTGCGGCATCGAGGTCAGCACCAGCACCAGTTCGACGTCATCGGCTTCGATGATCTCCTGGTAATTAGCGGTGGTGCGGGGGATGCCGAACTTCTGCTGCACAAAGCGGCGCTTGTCGGCAACCGGATCGCAAGCAGCCACGACTTTGACCTGGCCCTGGTAGTCGAGCTTCTGGATGAGCGACATGTAGGGGCCAATCATCACATTGCCGCAGCCGATAATGCCAATTTTAATGGGGTGGGTCATGGATGAGATTTACTCCTGTGAAAAATAGTAGTCAGATATCGGTAGTCAGTCGTCAGATATTTTCATTCTCAGTGGTACTCCAAAGATTGTGATACCTGATTTGAGAAGACACTTTCAGACTGATTAGCCAAGCACAACCTTGATGCCGGTCACGTCCGGCATTTCGACGACTTGGACGCTGCGCTGGCTGTTTAGCTCAAACCGGAACCGGTCGCCGCGATAGACGGCCTTGAAATATTCTACGGGCTGGTCGGTATCGAGATAGGTCACGCCCTCCAGTAAAATCATGGCGGTGCCGACCTCAATGCCAAAGAGGTGACTCTCGTACTCGTTGGCTACGGTTGCCTCCAGTGTTTGCCGGGCATATTTGAGATGAAGCCCATACTTTGTTTCCAGCAGCGAGTAGAGCGATTGGGTGGTCAAATCCTCGGTCTCCAGACCCGCACAGAGCGACGCCGGCAGGAAGGTGGTTTCCAGGAGAAGTGGAACCGCCTCGGCCAGGCGCAGGCGCACCAGTTTGACTGTGGGGGCGTCGGAGCTAAGGTTAAGCCCGCCAACCACACTAGCCGACGGCACAACGAGACTCTGCTCTAACACCTGCGAAGTGACAGCACTACCGCGCTGCATCACCTCTTCCGTAAAACCGAGCAGGTGGAGGGTATCGTGCGCCAGTTTGGGGGCGGCCACAAAGGTGCCGATCCCGCGCTTAACCTCCAACAGACCTTGTTGCACCAAATAAGCGATAGCCTGCCGCACCGTCATCCGGCTAATACCGTGTTGGTCGCTCAGCTCTCGCTCGGATGGTAGTTGGTCACCCGGCTTTAACTCACCTAGTTGAATTCGCTCTTTGAGCCGCTCAACAAGCTGGTAATAGAGTGGAATGGGGTTATTTTTGTCTAGCGCCATAAGTATGTTCGATTGTGTGGTTTAGAGGTCTAGACCAGATTATAAAAGGAGAGAGATATATTGGCAAGTTCAAAAGAGTATAACTGTGAGGTGTAACGGCTATCTTTAGCCCTTGATGAGAAATGAAATGGTATGAATCAACAACCCAACCAACCCGCCGACTACCGTACCATTGATACGGATAAACTGGAGATCCTTGCCGACTTGAAGTTCGATTTTGCGGGAGGTTTCTTGGGCGTCCCATTTGCTGATGGTTTGGGCGATGAGCTGCTCGACTTCGTGGCCGTACTCTTCGACCAAATAAAGTGCGGCCTGGTGAACCCAGCGGTCGATCTTTATGAGGAGATCTTCATTTTCCAGAATCGTTTGGCCAAAACGAGCGATGCCTTCCTGAATAGGTTTCCGGACATCGGAGTTGGGGTCGCTGCTAACGTTCAGTAGAGCAGCTTTGATATCGCGCCACAACGAGGTTGAGAATTCTTGCACGACAGGGTTCTGTAAAACGTCCTCTTTGAACGCTTCTTCTTTAGCTAGAACTTCGGGCGAATGTTTGAGATCGTCAATAAAGCGGGTGATGGTCTGGTTGAAGCGTTCGCGCAGGGGGTGGTTGGGGTTGGTGGAAACTTCGTGTAAGGTGCGGTTATTGGCATCGACGATCTTTTGGTAGATGAGGTTATCGACGTTTTTAGGCAGCCACCAGGGGGTTTCTTCGCTAATGCGCTTTTTGATGACATCGCCGTTTTCATCGAGAAAGTTAGCGCCTATTTTGAGAACGCCCTCTAACAGTTCTTGCTGCCGGTTACCTGATACAATTAGTGATAAGATTTGACCAATGATAGGTGCTATTTTGATAGCCCGCAGCCGGGCGGCGATGTTTTGTTCGATTAAACCCTGGATCTCTTCATCTTTTACCACTTCTACCACGCCAGCCACCCCGACAGCGACATAATTGGCCAGCATCGCGCTGTTATCGGGCTGGCTGAGCCACTTAGCTAAACTGCGGGTCACATCGATTGAGCGCAGCTTGCCGGATATGACTTCGGTGTTGAGAAAGTTGGTCCGTACAAAGTGGCCTAACATGCGGCCAATGCTGTCTTTGCGAGTCGGCACGATGGCGGTGTGGGGGATTTTGAGGCCGAGCGGGTAGCGAAACAGGGCGGTGACGGCAAACCAGTCGGCGATGGCGCCAACCATTGATGCTTCGGCAGTGGCCCGGACGAAACCGGCCCAAATATATTGATCCTCAAAGGCAGATGCGATGATAAAAATTAGGGCAGCCACGACCAGCAGCGAGGTGGCCAGGAATTTCATCCTGCGGAGTTCGGACTGCCGGTTGGCTTCGAGTTGTGGGTTGATATTCATGAATGATTATAGCGAGAGGCTGTTTTAAAGTCCCGTTCATGTTCGTAGCAAGGCTTTAGCCGTGATGTTATGATAACGGCAAAAGCCGTTACTACGAACATGATTCAGGGGTTTTTGCACCTGAGTGGACTAGTCTTTGTCGTCTGCGTCGGGCTGTTTCCAGCTTA
>JAGRCC010000362.1 GCA_020433785.1 Anaerolineae bacterium | reverse complement strand
ATAGAAGTTACGCCGTTGGAAATTAGCCCTCCCTAAATCCCTCCCATAGGGAGGGACTTGCCTGGTCCTTTCCCCTTTGGGGGGAGTTAGAGGGGGGCTAAACAGGCCAACGGCGTAAGTCATAATACATGTAACTCATGCCAGAAATTGTAGGAAATCTTCATTTACACACCATAGCTTCCGACGGCACCGGCACTCACGACGAAGTGGCTTCAGCCGCCGCCAGAGCGGGCCTGGATTTTATTGTTTATACCGATCATAATACCTGGGTTGATGGGGTTGACGGTTGGTATCAAGACTCGGCTACCGGCCGCTCGGTCCTTCGTTTAATGGGCCAGGAGATCAACGATCAACGGCGGGAACCGGAACTCAACCATATGCTGTGCCATTTTGTCAGCCGCGATCTGAACGGAATCGCCGCCGACCCGCAGCAATTGATCGATACGGTTACCCAGGCCGGCGGCTTGTGCTTTTTGGCTCACCCGCTCGAACGGCCAGGCCTGCGGGCTGCCGCTGAAACTTACCCTTGGATTAGCTGGGATATCGGCGGCTACACCGGCATTGAACTGTGGAATGCGATGACGGATGTCAAGTGGCGGCTGCGGACCTTATGGCCCCGAGCCGTGGCCGGCGCTTATCTGCCGCAGTGGGTGCTGACCGCGCCCTTCCCGGAAGTGCTGGCCAAGTGGGACGAACTGCTGGCCACCGGGCAAAAGGTGGTGGCCATCGGCGGCTCCGATGCCCACGCGATGTCATTCTCCCTCGGCCCGCTGACCCGGACGGTTTATCCCTACGAATATTTGTTCAAAGCTGTCAACACCCACCTCATTTTACCCGACGCGCTGTCTCAAGATACCGGGCCGGCGCAGCAGCAAATTTATCAGGCCCTCAGCGCCGGTCACTGCTTTATCGGCAACAGCCTGATCGGCTCGCCGCGTGGATTTGAGTTTACCGCCATCAGCGGCTCGACCGGCGCAATGATGGGCGACACGCTTGCGTGGCAAGACGAGGTTGAACTGCGGGTGATCAGCCCTCATCCGGCCTGGCTGCGCCTGATTCAAGATGGGCGCTGTGTGGCTCAACAGTTGGGCACAAAATTGATCTGGCGCAGCCGCCGGCCGGGTGTCTTTCGAGTAGAAGCTTACCGCCACTATTGGGGCGAACTGCGGGGCTGGGTTTTCACCAATCCGATTTATGTGAGAGCGGCGTAAACGGAGTAGGAAGTAGTGTCTAACCAAGCCGCCTCTGACCAAAAAGCAAGAAGTGGGGCCGGGCATCTAAACGCAAAAGACGCAAATGGCGCTAAAGTCGCAAACGTTTTTATATATCCTTTTGCGTCTCTTGCGCCTAGAGCGCCTTTAGCGTTAAATTCTTTTGGTTCCGGCTTGTCCGGGTTATGGAATAAGAAGTCAGGGATAGAGAGACAATTCGTCACTGTTTTAGTAGAATATGTGGCCAGATCGCCATAATCTGTAAGTCGCTCAATGGTATCCGTGAGTCATCGGCCGCTATCTGTGAGCTGCGGCAGGTTATGTATGAGCTGCTGATGGTTATCTGTGAGTCGCCGGCGGTATTGGTTGAGGCGTCAGCGTGATTAAGCCACCCTACAAGCCAATTTTGTGAGTCTGGCAGCCAATTTTGTAAGCGTTCAAACGGATTATGTGAGTCAATCCAACGATTATCTAAGACGCGCCAATGATTATCTAAGACGCGCCACCTATTATATAAGACAACTCAACGATTATATAAGCGTTCAAACGGATTATGTGAGTCAATCCAACGATTATCTAAGACGCGCTAATGATTATATAAGACCCGCCACCTATTATGTAAGACAACTCAACGATTATATCATCCGTCAGACGGATTATGTGAGTCGGTCGGGTGATTTACTAAGACTTGTCGCCGATTATAGAGGGCGTCCCGATGATTGAGAGAGTCGCTGACCCCAATTTGTGAAGCGACGGACGGAAAGAGGGTGGCGGTCGCTACACACCTCTCCCCACCAGACGAGGTAACAGCCGGATCTCTTTAACCCCAACGACCAACCCGACGACCAAATAGGTGACAAGGCCCAATAATCCACCAACGGCGGCAATGAGCGGCGGCGACAGATTGGGTGCAAAGGTAGTGAAAGCCATAATCACCAACCCCATCGCACCGGCCGCCAAAAGCGTGAGCAGCAGCGTCTTGAGGATCGCGCCGGCTTCGACCCCGTTGAGCCGGTAGTGAGCGATAACCAGCATGATAATAACCTCAACCGTCACCGCCACGCCGTTGGACAGCGCCAATCCACCGGCAGCCAACCGTCGATACAGCAGCAGTGCCAAGCCCAAATTAATGACCATACTGACCACCGAACTCAGGAACGGTGTGACCGTATCTTTTTGGGCGTAAAAGACCCGGTTGACCACTTCCAAAGCGGAGTGAGCAATCAACGCCAGCGCCCAAAATTGGAGCGATTGGTAAACCGCCGCTGTCGAGTCAGGGCCGAACTCGCCCCGTTCCAACATCACCTGAATCAGGGGCCGCCCCAGCACGATCAGGCCGACCATGGCCGGGATGGTCAGGGCCAGAATAATTCGCAGGGTTTGGGCCAGAGTATGGCGCAGGGTGGCGATATCGCCCTTGGCGGCCAGTTCTGACAGGGTGGGGAACAGCACAATCCCAATGGCCGAGCCGATTATCGTTTGCGGCATTTGCATCAAATCCCAGCCATAATCCAGAGCCGATACCGTGCCTTCGTTGAGGCGTGAGGCCAGGTTGAACATCACCACAAAATTGATCTGGATGACAACGATGTTCAATACGCGCGGCCCCATCAAGCGGGCGATGTGCCATAACTCGTGGTCGTCCCAGGCCAGGATCGGTTGATAGCGCAGGCCGTAGCGCAGCAAGCCGGGCACCTGGATGAGTAAATGCCCCAGCGACCCCAAAATCGCGCCCCATATTAGCCCGTAAACGCCAAAGATAGGCACCAGAAAAATCGCGCCGGCCATGATCCCAACATTGTAGATCAGGGGGGCAATAGCCGGTAGAACAAAATGCTGTCGGGTGTTCAGCACCGCGCCCAGTAAACTGCTGACACTAAAGATAATGGTCGAGATGAGGGTCAGGCGCATGAGATTGGCGGTGAGGGCTTGGGTGTCCGGGCTGAAGCCGGGCGCGACCACCCACTCGACCAGCGGGTTGGCCAGGAGAGCCATAAGGATGGCAATGGCGGTAACCACCAGCAGCAGCGTGTTCAACACACCGCTGGTCAGGCGCCAACCGTCCGGGTCCGTTTCGGGCCGGCGGGTTAGCCGTTCGCTGAGGATGGGTATAAAAGCCGTGCCTAACGCGCCGCCGGAGATGAGCAAGAAAAGGATATCCGGCAGGCGAAAGGCCGCCACATAGGCATCGTACTCGGCTCCGGTACCGAAGGCGCGAGCGATGACAATCTGTCGTCCGAACCCCACGATTTTGGTGGCGAGAAAAGCCACCATTAAAATCGTGGTCGAACGAATGAGGTGATTAACGCGGATTTTCGACAGCATAAAACGTTACGCCATCACCTCGGCCAGCAGTGCTTCGATGGTGTTAAATCGCTTTTGAACGCTTTTAATGCTGCCGGTGCTGGTCGAGATGGCTTTATTGAAGTCGTCATCCTCATTCATAATCTGGACAAAGCGGCGAATAATCTCATCTTTTCGCTCGGCCAGCCGATCGGGATCGTGGTTGAGCAGGCTAACGGCCCACACTTCAAACAGCGATTTATTGACGGGGTAGCGCTTGCCGTCCACTTCATAAATCTTGCGGAAAGCATACGGGCCAAAAACGATCCTGGCCCGGTTCAGCATTTCGAAAAACCGTTCGCGTAGCTCCCGCCGTTCGGTGTCGTCCATCGCATTGAGCCGGCGCATGGTTTGGCCCAGGAAAGCATCGTAATTGCTCTGCTGGTAGTCGGTGTAGGGCGTTAGGTAGAAGGCAAAGAAGCGGAGAATGCATTCGCGGTCGTCCATGTGTTTGGTGGGGATAGAGTTGGTGGTGACGATTTTGAACTTCTGAGCTTCGGCCAACTTCTTGAGAAAATCGGTGGCCGGTCCGTGAAAGAGGCAGTGCCGAATTTCCTGACGGGTCAGGACAATCCCGCCGGTGTTAATGCGATAGAAGATGGTGAACTTCACTTCATCCGGCACGTCGGGTTGGATGATGTAAAGGTTGAGATGGGTTTCTTCGATTTGCTGCTGGTAATGGCGGGGCAGCTCTTCGAAGGTTTTGCCCTCTAAATCTTTCAAAAATTCCAGGTTTTCCAGGGTGAATTCGTTTTGGTTGCAGAAGCGATCCAGGGTAGACAACCGCTGCAAGCCATCGACGACCACCCAGCGGTTGAGCGTGGTGGCGTCCAAGTAAAAAGCCGGCAGGGGGATGTTGATCAGAATCGACTCCACCAGACGGCTTTGGCGGGTTTTGTCCCAGACTAAACGCCGTTGAAAGTCGGGGTGCAAATCGATTTCACCCAGCCGGATTTTGCGCATCACCTGAAAAATGGAAAACGGTTTGTAATCGACCTTGACCTGGGCCGGATCATAAGGCACGTTAGTCAGATCATCGCCGATAGTTTCGTCATCGATTGCTATGCTATTAGTTGTTACTGCTGCGTCCATGCAGGCACTCCCTCAGAAAATAAAGATATGGAGCAACAAGGTTTACTTTGTCGATGACAAAGCAAGCTTTGTTGCTCCTCGGAAAATAAAAATTGGTCGTCATCGCTTTAGCGATGAAATCGCCCTGAAGGGCTTACTACGAACGAAGATGATTGATCTTACTGGGCTGAATTCTGCGCCAAAGTATAGTTTCGGTCAAATTCGGCTAAGAATTCGGCAGCCAGGTCCGGATTGTGAATGATCAACATGTTTTCGTCATTAGCCCGATTGGCATTGTCGCTAAAATTGAAAGAGCCGAGCGTCACCACCTGGTTGTCGATAATAAACACTTTATGATGCAGAGTATAGGGGTTCCCGTCTTGAAGAACATCCAGACTTTGCCGCTTCATTTGACTGAATTCGCTGAATTCGGTTTCGGAACCGCGCGTTTCAAAGATACCGCGTACGGTGACGCCGGCCTGACCCCGCTCCGAAACGGCCTGACCGATGGCGACATCGGTGAAGGAGAAGGCCATAAAGGTGATGCTTTGTTGGGCGCTCTGCACCAGCTCGACCAGTTTATCGCTGCAATTATCTTCCGGAGCGAAGCAGGTTTCAATTAGGGTGTCGCCAATTTGTATTTTGGGATTGGGTGTATTGGCGGTTGAAGTCGGCCCAAATTCTCCGCGAACGAACATCTCTTCAAATTCGGTGGTGTAATTTTTGGCCAGATCCGGCGATTGAATAAAGATGGCATTGTTGTTATTGCGGAAGGTGTCGTTGGGGGTGAAGTTCCAGGAGCCGGTCCAGACCGCCGCGCCGTCGATGACCACAAATTTGTTGTGCATGATCGCCCCGCGCTCGTCGGGGACGATAGGAAAGCCTTCTTTTTGCAGCCGGATCAGGACCTCGAGCTCATCTATCTCGTCGCTGTCGGTTACCAGCCGAACCTGCACCCCCCGGGCGCGGGCGGCTATCAGCGCGTCGGCAATTTGATCGAGATTGAATTCGTAAATGGCGATATCAATCGACCGCTGGGCGTTGTTAATGGCGGTCACCAGGCCATCGACGATGGTGTAGACGCGGGTACGTTCGTCATCGGGATACTGGGGGCTGGTGAAATAAAGCTTATACCACTCACCGCTAACCGGTTCGACCACAACCGGCGGTTTGAGAATAACGTGATCAAAGTCGCCGTCCAGTAAAGCCTGCCAATCGACCTGGAACCACTTTAAATAAACGCCCAGAAAAAGGAAGCCGATAATGAGCAGGAGAAGAAGAAAGGCAAAGGGGGTAAACTTGGCTTGTTTTTTTCTGGATCGTTTGCTGGAGGTGGTTTTTCGTTTTTTGGTCAAGGTTAACTCCTCCCCCTTATAACTATTTGGAGCATCAAAGCTTACTTTGCTCAGGCCGGTTGACAAAGCTAGCTTTGTCGCTCCATTCTGGGCTCACTACCAGCGTTGACTTTAAGAAATTGTTTAAAGAGTGACAAATGATCAGGACGTGGGTTCATCATTGGAAACCGCATCAGGCGCGGCCAACTGCATCGATTGCTCAACCAGGCGCAGCAGTCGTTCGACCAACTCGCTGTCGGTCAGATCGGCGCGTTTTTCGACTAGCCGGTTGATGCTTAGCAGTACACGTCGGAGATGGTGGGTGGTCGTTTCCAGATCGGTGGGCGGGGGATCGATGGTCAATCGTTCCAGTTGCGCCTGACCCCAGTCTAGCAAAATTTTAGCCCCTTCATCAGTTAGAGCACTGGTTAGTCCTTCATCCTCATATAGCTGCTGGATAAAGGGCTGAATTTGCTCTTGAGACAGGTTGGCCTGGGGCGGTTCGACGGGATCGGGTTGATCAGACTTTTGCCACCAAAAATTGAACACAGTCTCTCCTGAGCTTAAAAGTTCACGCATTGTACCACAGGTAAGCGCCAGCCTCAAGGTCCAACCTTAACATGACCCAGCAGGGCCGATACGCCGTCGGCGGTTTCCAAACCGGTGACGCCTTCGCTGGGGTAGGGAGGCTCGGCGTTGTAAACAACGGCTTCCAGTTGATAGCGACCGGCGGCCAGGTCGACCGGCCGCAGCAAATAGACGTTGGTGGCCTGATTGAGGGCGGGATCGGTCAGCGGCCAAGCGGCGGTGCGAAAATGGCGATCGTTGAGCAGATCGCTATCGGTTTGGCCTACGATAGTCCCATCGTCGGCCCGCAGCCGGAGCGAGACTTTGTAATTGACCTCGGTGTCTCGCAGCAAGGTGAAATGAAGGGTAGCCCACACCGGCTCAACCGGCGTGGTCGTGTCACCGAAGGCCACGCCATCAAGCCGCAGCACATCGCCGAAGGTGGCCTGGACGGGGGTGAGTTGATCCGGCAGGCTAAATTTCGCGTCGTTGGGGAGATCGAACCAGCGAACCAAGTAGCCGCGAAAATCAAATTGCCCGGCGAACGTGCCGGCTTTTTCCGCCAGAAACGGGATGACCTTACGCGGATCGGTGTCGCTGCCGCGCCAGGTGATCCAGAAAAGGCGATCACGTCCGGCCGCTTCCCGGTTGAGCCGGTCGGCCGCAGTATGGATATCGACGAATAGATAGTGAACCGGAGCCGGAATAGCGGCTCGCTCGGCATAATAATGAAAGGGATGGGGCACATCAATGTAGACGATGTCGTTGGCGGTCGTTTCCTGAGCCAGCCATCTGGCCACCCCGGCCGAGTCGTCTTTGAAGTAGGTTTCGTTGGTGTAGTAGCTGTGGAGGGAGAGGGTGAAGATGATGAGGAGGAGACCGGATAAAATGTAGTGTGTGGGACGTAGAACGTGGGACGTGGAGGGTGAATTTGGTGATTTGGAAATGGAAATAGGGATACCGCAGCCTAAGCCTAGGAGTAAGAAGAGACTGGGGGTGATTAGCATCAAATAGCGCGGCTCGAAGGAGGGTTGGCGCTGTAAAACAATGAAATAGGCGGCTAAGGGGACAATGCACCAGAGCAACAGTAATGTGAAGGGTAAAATTGGTCGGGGCCGGTTAGTGGCGAACTGGATCGCCCAACTGACGCCGATTATGGCGGCTACCAACCCCATCCCCCAGTAAGCCGGGCCGGGGTCGATGGTCAAGCCGGTGGTATAAGCCTGCCAGCTGCGGCTAATAAACTCGATGAGCGGAGGTGGGGTCAGATTGGGGTTGGTGTAGTCGGTGATCTGCCGGGCTGCCAGAAGTAGTTGAGGGGCAAAGAGCAGCACCACGCCGATCTGCGAGACAGCCCATAACGCCGCGTGGACAACCATCGTTTTTACCTCATAACGGTGGATGAACTTGCCGCGTAGCAGCCAAATCAACCAAAAGAGATTGTGGAATAGCAGCAAAAAAATGGTGAAATAGTGCGTGTAAAGGCATGCGGCGGTTAGAACAATGTAGAGCATCAGTAGCCCGCCGCGCTGCTTGCCCGTATCTCGACGGTGGCCGGGCAACAGCAGCCGCCACAAAACAAAGGTGCTGGCTAGAGCCAGACAGGTGATCATGGCGTAACTGCGCACTTCCTGGGCATAAGCGACATACAGCGGCGACAGAGCAGCCAGTAAGCCGGTCAACACCGACGGCCTGATCGAATGAGTGGAGGCCGGAAACGATCTCACCAACAGGCGAGCGAATCGCCACAATAAAGCCACAGTCAACAAGCTGAAGACCACCGACAGATAGCGCAGCGCAAATTCGCTGCGACCGGCCAACTCCATCCACAAGTGCAGCAAGCTGAAATAAGCGGGCGGGTGGACGTCCATCGCCGGTAGGGTGGGAATAGCCGTGATCGGGTGGGACGCCACAAAAATACTATGACCCTCATCCCACCAGATGCTCTGAAAATCGAGCCGGTACAGTCGCAGGGCCTGGGCCAACCAAAGAATGAGCAGAGCCGGGATAGGGTGCCGGCGGATTAGGTGTGCCATAATGGTGATTGTAAACGAGGTTAAAAGGGCTGGCAAAAGCGGGTTGGTGGAGAATTTAGCTCTAAATTGAATTAAATCACGGTTTCGGTTATGATTCCATGTCTCTTT
>JAGRCC010000361.1 GCA_020433785.1 Anaerolineae bacterium | reverse complement strand
CGAGCCGCTGGTGAAATCGATACTGAGCTTGAGAGGTGTACCAAATTGAACTGTCGAGGCGACCATCGCCAGTAATCCCAGGCCAATTAATACGGAAGAGAAAAGGTAGTAAGCTTTTCTCTTGCCCACAATGTCAAGGAACCAGTTCGCCCAACTTGGGGCTGTTTTATCGGCGGTCTGAACTCTGAAGCCCATCAGTAGGGCATTATCTTTAACTTTGTCCCCAGTCAGCCCAAATACAAACCGTAGTAGGGTACGGGTAACGGTGACAGCGGTGAAAATATTGGTGATAACCCCCAGAGCCAGGGTGATAGCAAACCCTTTCACAATACTAGCGCCAAAGTTCGAGCCGAACCAAAACAGAATGAGACAGGTGATCAGGGTGCTCATAGCCGAGTCTCGAATCGAAGGCCAGGAGCGAGCGAACCCTTGTTCTGTGGCCAGCTTCAAACTACGCCCGTTGCGTAGCTCCTCCTTCATCCGCTCAAAAATCAAGATATTGGCATCGACTGCCATCCCGACCGACAAGATAAAGCCGGTGATGGCCGGTAAGGTTAAGGTGACCGGGATGATTTTATACAAACTAAAGTTCAACAGGCCGTACACCGCTAACGCCAACGCAGCGGTTAGGCCAGGTAAGCGGTAGTAAATAACCATAAACAGTAAAACAGTGATTAGCCCGATCGTTCCGGCTCGAATACTGCGAGCCACTGAATCTTGCCCCAAAGTTGGCCCCACCGATCGGTTTTCAACCACCTTTAACGGGACCGGCAGCGCCCCATAGCGAAGCTGGATGGCCAGCGCCTGACCTTGCTCCAGTGAGTCGCTCCCCAGGGAAATGGTTCCGTTCGAGTCGATGCGGGCATTGACCACGGGGCAAGAGAGAACCTCTTTATCAATCACAATACATAGGTAGTTGCCCACGTTAGCGCCGGTGTATTCGCCGAATTTCTGCCCGCCCTCAGAGGTGAGCGAAAAATTGATTTCTACCACACGTGAGTTAGTGTTGATGCCGGCGTTGCTGACATCAGCTAAGTCGCTCCCGGTGATCACGGTATCATAAACCTGCTCCGGTGGGGGGTCCTCGCCCTCTTGGCTTGTTGGCTCACCCCCAGTTTCTGCCGGGCGATTGTCGCCAAAGGTGGTTTGGACAACGGTGCCGTCGGGAATCGGTGATCGGCCGGCATCGATAAATTCGAGCAGCCCGGTTTCGCGTAGGGTGCTGATCGCCAGTTCGGGGTCGGAGATACCGGGTAGTTCAACGATCATGCGGTTGTCGCCTTGAAGCTGAACCAGCGGTTCGGTAACCCCTAATCCGTTAACCCGGTTATCGACAATAATCCGGGCCGCTTCCATTGCTCCTTCTTGGAGCGTTTGTCCTTCCGGTAAATCGGCTTCCAAAACCACTTGCAAGCCGCCCTGTAAGTCCAGCCCCTGGTGAATTCTAATACTGCGCTCTTGATCGCCCTGCCAGGCGAGCCACGCCGCCCACCACGGTTCAGGCTCTTGGGCGCCGACTTGCTGCTCGGCCGGGAAGCGATAAGTCAGGTTGGCGGTGACGATCCAAACCATTGCCCCGGTTAGCAGTAAAATTCCGATAAGTTTGCTAATATTTCGTTGATCCATAAGACGTGTGAAACCCTTACTACGTTGATTTTAGGTGCTATCGTTTGCTTAAACGGATATTAAGCAAGAAGATGTCAACATGTTAGTGTAGCATATTTTGCCCATTATCAAAAAATCCCCGGCGGGCCATAGAACCAGGGATTTTTCCTCCGGAGCGGTTAATCGTCAGTTGACTTTAGCTTTGATCAAATTGTAAACTTCGCCCGGTTTGGCGTGACGCCATAGGGCTTTTTTGGAAAAAATAAGCTCGTTATTGACGGTCACTTCAAAAATGCCGCCGGTTCCCGGTATGAGTTCAAGCGACTCGATTTCAACTACAAGCGACTTGTCGGACAGAATTTCATCGGCTAAGCTCACGGCTCGCGGCGTATAATTTCAGGTGCGACAGTATTGAATTGAAATTTTTAACATCGTGTTTTTCCATTGACCAATGCTTGGTTAGGTCTTTTGTCGGCGCGTTTTGCGCGGCGCCGGCGGGCGGCGCGTGATCCTTCTGGTGTAGTCGGTTGAACCGGCCTTCATAAACGGTACGCTGATTTTACCCATTTTCACTAATACAATAAAAACGCCGATCAGGGCAAAAATGATCGAAAGAACAAACGAGGTGCTGACGGGCGTGCCAAAGAAGCGCGGCTGATCGGGCCGGAAATACAGCTCGATCCAGGCGCGGCCTAATCCGGCGGCGATCAAGGTCAAGCCGGCGATAACGCCGGTGCGGATGCGGTCGCCGTGTTTGACTACCAGATAAATAAGAACACCAGCCATCACCAGATTCCAGATCATCTCGTAGGCAAAGGTGGGGTGAAAGCGCGTGGTTTCCACCGGATAGAGCGCCAGATCGTTCCAGGGCGCAATGCGGTGTTCGGCGCTGATGGAAATGCCCCATGGTAGGGTCGTCGGTGGGCCGTACAATTCCTGGTTGATGAAGTTCCCCCAGCGCCCGATGGCCTGACCGATCAAATACGCCGGGCCGATGGCGTCGGCAATTAACCAAAAGTCGATGTGGTTGCGTTTGGTGTAAATCCAGGCCACGATGGTCCCGACCACTACCCCACCTAAAATATTGAGTCCGCCTTCGTTGATGAAGAGGATTCTGATGGGATCATCGAGATAACGGGTGCGGCCGCCGATAATTTCGTTGACCACATACCACAGCCGCGCCCCGACGATGCCGAAGATAAGCAGCCAGATAAGCAGATCCCAGA
>JAGRCC010000360.1 GCA_020433785.1 Anaerolineae bacterium | reverse complement strand
ATCCCGCTCGATAAGCAGAAGATCCGCATCCAAGTTCGCCCGGCCAACGGCGTGCCCGTCAGCGACGTGTCGCTGCTGATCAACGGCCAACCCCTCGCCCCCGGCTACGAAACTCTGTGGCAAATGGAGCCGGGCCGCTACACCTTCGAGGCCGTCGGCGTCGATCCCGCCGGCCACGAGGTCGCCGCGCCGCCGGTGTCGATTGAGGTGGTGCGGTAGGGGCGGCGACCTCATCAATGATTCCTCAGAGACGAGTGATTTAGGTTCGTAAGTTCAACCTTAGCATAGTCCAAGTCCGTTGATCGGAACTAACCGAGTGTTATCAGCTTTCTAATGCTAGCGGTCAAGACTCTCACACTTCTTTCATGTTTCTAACACCCCCATTGTTTTCATCAGCCGGATGTGGTATCTTAAAAGTAATATTTCGATGTAGGCTTCGCCCGTCAGCGCACGGCCGTCGAGCGTAAGCATGACTTCAGCGGATAATATTGCAACGGTGTCTCAAATACCACCATTTGTCTGTAACTCGTTGCATAGTGTTGGGAATTTGTTGACCTTATGATTAAGATGATTTGACCAACGTAATCAAGTTGTTGAAATAAACCAATTATCTCCCAACCTGTACGACAGCTTTGCCATAAATCTCGCCACTCACCCTCGCCGATCTTAAAGAAATTACACTACGAAATCCAGCCCAAAATCGACCGCATCATTGCTAAAGTTAAAGCGGAGACAAAAAAGTTGATAGGCGTTTGCGTGGGAGTCCTTTTAGGAAACGGAGACCGAAATGTCAGGTGATTTCCAAATTGATAGTGATGGCGATAATAGCGTGAGTGGTACTCACATAGGCAACGTTGATGGCGGTATTCACGGATCAATTATCGCCGGACGAGATGTCGTTGTCTATATTCATAATCTTGACCGGACCCATGCTTCACTCGCAATTGCTTCCACAGATGTGGCTGACCAGGAATGTCCTTATCGTGGTCTATATCATTTCGGTCCCGGTGACGCCAAATATTTCTTTGGTCGAGAGATTTTTATCAGCCGTTTAGCTAAGGCAATCCAAAAAAGAAGTTTAATCGCTGTTATTGGCGCTTCCGGTAGTGGTAAATCCTCCGTTGTTTTAGCTGGGCTGGCCCCCACTCTAGAGGCCCAGCAACCGGGTCAATGGAAATTCACTCATTTTCGACCAAGTAAAGATCCGTTTAATTCTTTGGCCACTGCCTTACTTCCTCTCTATTCGCCTGATGGTTCTTCCACGGCTCAACAACTGACCATGAGTTTGCGTAAACGGGAACTTTCCCTTCGTGACGTGCTTGGTCAGATTCAGGCTAATGAGGCTAACAATCACTTGCTTCTCATCGCTGATCAATTTGAGGAAATTTATACAGAATGTTCTGATCCGGATCTGCGAAACCAGTTTTTGGACATGTTATTGACCAGCGTTCAGACATCAAATGATGCTGCTGAATTGGGCTTCAATTTGGTTTTAACGCTGCGGGCCGATTTCATGAGCGAAGCCTTGACCTATCGTCCTTTTGCCGAGGCGCTGCAAGGCGCGGATATTAAGCTGGGACCAATGATGCGAGACGAGTTGGCCTTAGCGGTAGAAAAGCCCGCTCAAAAAGTGGGATTGGCTTTTGAGGAGGGGTTGGTCGAACGGATTTTAGATGATGTTTCTAACGAACCAGGTCACCTCCCCCTCCTTGAATTTGCGCTAACCCTACTCTGGGAGCGACAAAATGCGGGTTTTTTAACGCATCAGGCTTATGAGAGTATTGGCAAAGTTGAAGGGGCTTTAGCCCGTTATGCCGACCAGGAATATGACGACCTTAATAAAGTAGAACAAGAGCAAGCTCGTCGCATTTTTATCCAGCTAGTTTACCCTGGCCAGGGAACTCTGGATACACGTCGTTTAGCCGCAAAACAAGAGCTTGGTACTGGGAATTGGAACTTGGTCAGGCAGTTAGCTGATGCGCGATTGGTGGTTACAGGACGGAATGAAGCTGAGGAAGAAACAGTCGAGGTTGTCCACGAGGCCTTGATTCGGAACTGGGGCAGGCTGCGGGGATGGATGACGGAGTATCGTACATTTCGAGCCTGGCAGGAACGGCTCCGGGTGGCGATTAATCAATGGCAGGCCAATGATCAGGATACCGGCGGGCTGCTACGAGGCGGTCCCTTGGCCGAGGCCGAAGAATGGCTGGCGCAACGAGAGGTTGATCTAACTCAGGCTGAGCGTGACTTTATCGATGCTAGCATTAAGTTGCGAGAGCAAGAGGCCAATGAACGAGAAGCGCAACGCCAGCGGGAACTTGACCAGCAGCGGGCCCTGGCCGAGCAGCGGCTTGAAGCAGCCGCAGCCCTACGCAAGCGTGCTATATGGCTAGCCGGAGCCGTAGTCGTCGCCATCGTCTTGGCCGTTGCGGCCAGCGCCTTTGGCATTCTTTCAAATGTAAATGCGAATTTGGCGGCGGATAGAGAAGCGCAAGCCCAGACAGCTCAGGAGACAGCCGTTGCCGAACGGGACAGAGCGGACTCGGCCTTAGCTCAGGTGCAGGCTGAGTCGACGCGAGCTATTCGCGCTGAGGCAACGGCTGTGGCTGAGGCGCAGAGAGCTGAGGCTGAGGCGCAGAGAGCTGAGACCGAGGCCCAACGGGCCGGAGCAGCGCAACAAGAAGCTGAACACCAGGCCGATTTAGCCAATGCCCGGGCAATCTCCACCCAGGCCCGAAACCAACTGCAAAACAATGACCCTCAGTTGGCTGTCCTGCTGGCGCTGGCGGCCCAGGATTTAGCCGTGACTGATGAAAGCGTTCAGATTATTTCTGAAGCCCTTAATCAATACCCGCCGATTGCCACCACACTTTATGGTTACCGGGGAAGTTCTTCTTCTAATCGGCTATACGACGCCAACTACGTGAAAACTTTAATTTGGAGTGAGGATGGAACCTATCTTAGTTCCGGTAGTACCGTATGGAACTTAAATAGCGGGAAATCCATGACGTCTATTGTAGATTTGCCCATTGTTGCCGTAAGTCGAAAGGGCTTAAAAGTAGCCTGGCGTCTCCAAACAATAATGAGCTTATTGTTTGGGATACCCTGAACAGAAAGGCGGTTGCGACAGTTAAGGGGCATACTGGCGGTGTTCGAGTTGTAGCGTTTAGCCCGGATGGGAAATATCTGGCATCAGGCGCTTGGGACGGCTCGGTAATTGTCTGGGATATCATCAAGAATCAACCGATGCCGGCGTTGACCGGACACAATAACCAAGTGTGGGAAGTATCCTGGAGCCCGGATGGTACCCTTTTAGCCACCGGTTCCGGCTATGGAGATAGTCGAGTAAACGTGTGGAACATCGCTACCGGCGAAACGTTGTTGTCGGTTAAAGCCAGTGATTATGCCCAGATCGACCGGCTGATCTGGAGCCCCAACGGCAGGTGGCTCGTCTCCGACCCGGATTATGATCGATCGATTCTGTGGGAAGTGGCTACCGGTGAAAATGTCAGTCCGGCTCAAGGAAGTTTCTTTAATAATTGGAGTCCAAATGGAACCCAACTGGCTCTTTTGACTGAGGATAACATCATCGTCTGGAATATGCTGACTAATCAAGCCGATTTAACGCTTGTTCGTGAATTTGTTGATAACGCTAGCTCGGTTGTTTGGAGTCCGGACGGTGAAAAATTGGCCTTGGTGGGTTCAGGACAGGTAACGATATTGGAAGTAAGAACAAATCAGACGATTGCCACAATCGAACAAGGCGCAAATATTGTGGCTTGGAGTCCTGATGGCCGGTTACTGGCAATGGGTTCTGCCAGTCAAGTCATTATTGTGGACGTGATCGAAAATCAAATTATTGGTGATTACAAAGGGCACTCTGATACTATTGAGGATTTGGCCTGGAGTCAAGATGGCCGTAGATTAGCTTCCGGCGGCAATGATGAAACCGTCGTCATCTGGGATATTTTAGATCAGATTCACCCTCTAACCGAATTTACGAACTACGATCAAGTCGCATTTAATCGAAGCCGCTCTCAAGTCGCGTTTGCCGCCGGCGACAAGATTACCATACATGATATTGAACAAGGCAAGGAGATCGCCGTTTTAACCGGTCATCCCGGAACAGTTTCACAAATATATTGGGATCAGAATGACCAGAAACTGGTGGCTATTGTTGATGAGACAACAGCCGTCGTGTGGGATGTATCGACCGGCCAAATTGACGCGACGATTACCGGACATGAAGCGTTAATTACCCAGACAGCTTGGAATAAGGATTGGAGTCAGGTCGCGATTGGGGCAGCGGATGGCAAGATCATTGTCTGGGACGTGGCGAATGATCAAAGGCTGGCCACATTTGAAAAACATACCGACCCCATTACCGAACTTATGTGGAATGAAGCCGATACCTGGCTTGTTTCGGGGACCAAAAGCGGAACGGTGATTTTGTGGGATGTGGTTGACGGTCAGGAGCTGGCTACCATCCAAGGCCCCGCTGGCGAATTGGATAATTTGCGTTGGAGTCCTGATGAAGCCTGGTTATTTGTTTCTTCAAGTCAAGGTTCAGACCATACCACTATGGTGTGGAATGTTGAGAAAGAGCAAAACGCCATCACCTTGAGTGGCGTTCGCAATGTGTTTGTCAGTAAAACTCAAGATCAATTAGAGGCGCAAACATCATTTCAGAACACCAGCGTTGTCTGGGATATGCGGCAAGATAAACCTTTATTTACGATAGACGCATATAAAATCGAAGATTGGAGCCCGGATGGCGCTAGATTGGTTACTTCAGCCCAATCTAACGGTGCGACCTTATGGGATGTTCCGGCTAGAGCGCCTATCACCAAATTTAGTTACGCTCGTTCGGGTGGGAACGATTTGGCTTTCGGCTTGGATGGGAAAATACTCATCAATGAAACACGAGATGCATTGACCATTCGTGATACGGCCAACGGCCAGGTGTTGAAACAGCTTGAGGGCTATACCTTTGGCAGTATAAGCCCCGGTGGAACTCGAATGTTGGCAGGGTTTGAAAATAAAATTATTGTTTGGGATCTGGCCCGTAACGAAGCGATGACAACCCTATCAGACCTCTCAATTTCGGCGACCCAATTTGTTTGGAGTTCTGATGATACAAAAATAGCCTCGGCCAAAAGTCTTGAAGTATGGGACGTAACCAGCGGCGAAATCATTACTAACCTGGAATCCATGCCCTGGGAGATAAATAGTGTCAGATGGTATCCAGATGAAACAAAATTGATCGGCTCCGCCTCATCGCTTGGGACGCTGACCGTATGGGATGCCAAAACCGGCTCCAAACTTTCCACTTTGGAAGGCCATACCCGGCCGGTCAATGCCATAGCGTTTAGCCCTGATGAAAAATGGCTGGCTACAGGCGGCGACGATAAAGCGGTAATCGTTTGGGATCTGGCCAGTGGTCAAGTCAAGTATAAATTCGAGGGCCACATTAAACCGGTTGCCAACCTAGCCTGGAGCCCAAATGGCGACCGTCTGGTCTCCATCGATTCAGCCAGAGGCTTCGTCAACACCGATCATCGGAAAGCTTACATTTGGGACATGGTTCACGGGAAGTTGATTACCGAAATAAACGCGCCAGAATCGGGCGGATTCGACTATTCTGCCTTGCGTTGGAACTCGACCGGTCATCAATTAGCCATTGGTAACGGCAACATCCTCTGGGACATGGACAAAAATCAATTAGTTGAAGGCCCATGGGGGGACGGTTTAACCGGGGCGCGTTGGAGTCCCGACGAAACCTATCTGGCCTGGATGGCCAGAAACGAATATGAGATAACGTGGGACATGACCACCAGTTCCATCATCTCGTTCACGCCCACGTCCAGAGCTCAAGTTGATGGGACATTAAGTTCCGATAAAACGAAGACGGTCATTCGGCTACCTGATGAAGATAAAATTGTGGTTCGCCAGGTTGAACACAATGAAGAGATTGCTTCGCTCGAGGGCTACGGTAATACGACCCAAACATTAGCCTGGAGCCCGGATGATTCTAGGCTTGCTCTGGGGTTAAGTAACGGTGAAATCATTCTATGGAATATAACCGGTGACCAGCCCACCGTTACTCTGGCGGGCAATACGACATCGATCAGGGATTTAGATTGGGACTCCACGGGTAATCTGCTTATCTCCAAAAGCCGCGACCCCGATGAACGACTAATCGTTTGGGATGTTACCAGCGGTGAGGCTGTCACAACCCTTACCGGAAATTATAACGCTTCTTGGAGTCCTAACGAGACAAACTTAATTCTCACAGGCGATGATCAAATAACAATATTGGATACCCGATTTGTCGCTTCACCCTGTCAATGGATCTCCCGTGATCTAAGCCGCAAAGAGTGGGAGCAATTTTTCTCGGAAGAAGTGCTGCCCTATCAACGTACCTGTCCAAACATCCCCGTTTACCCTGATGTGATTCCCCCTCTTTTAGAAGAAGCCGAAACTTTGGTCAAAGAGGGAGACACACAGGGCGGCTTGGAACTTTTAGAGCAAGCGATTGATTTAGATCCGTCATTAAATTTTGACCCTCAAGAGACGGTTAAAGTATTTAAAGCCAATGCGTTATTTGATGAAGCTATGGCAGCCTTAGAAATTGGCGATCTTGACACACTCATCGTTAAAGTTAGGGCGGCGATAGGTGTATATCCTAGGGTCAGGCAACAACGTAGTATGGATATGCTGTCTATCTTCCCCACTTTGTACCAGGAAGGCGTTGGCTTGATTCCCGCCGGGGATCTTGAAAAGGCGGTTGATTACATCAGAACGGTCGCCTGGCTCATGCCTGAGTCAGAACACAGTTGGATTTATGGCGGCTTAGTCACCGCCGCAATTGAGTCTGGACAACTAAAGGCCGTCTTAGATATTTATAAGCAAGTTGAAAAGGAGGCCTCCTCTGCCGAAGCTCCGGCAGACTTATGGAATTCGTTCTGCTGGAAAGGTAGTCTGCGAGGTCACGTTGAGGATGTTTTGAGTGCCTGTGAACGAGCCGTTGAACTTGCCCCGGACCACGGCGGCATTCGCGATAGTCGGGGGTTGGCCAGAGCGCTAACCCATGATTATGAAGGCGCTATTGACGACTTTGAGTATTTTATCGAATGGGCCAGCCAACGTCGCGGCTACGAGTCGGCCATCTCCGAACGAACCGACTGGATAACCAAATTAAAGGCCGGGCAGAATCCTTTTGATGAGAAAACCTTGGCTGAACTCCAAGGTAACTGAGCCTTTTAGAGGATAAGGTGCCAATTATGAACGATCCAGGAGAAAAAAATCTAAGTAAGAATTCGCCACTTCGAACGGAGCAATCCAGATTAGGTGGTATAGGTACTATCCTGACTGTAATCCTAACTTTGGTCACTATTGGCCAGTTTCTAAGTCTATGGACAAATTATCCTTTTCAGTCGGTGAATGTTGCTCGGGCACACGGTATGATGACCGACTCTATGAACAATTTTACCTACAACCTTGATTGCGGAACGAAACTCACCGGCAACTTTGCCGAGGCCAGCGGCATGGGATCTAAACATCAGGTCGTTGACCAACCAACCACCAATACTAATGGTCAGGATATCCTTCAGAAAGTTCCCGGTGGCCTCATTTGGACAAATATAACCTTAAAGCGTGGCATAATTGTTGGCGATTTGAGTTTATGGGAATGGCGACAGGCGGCATTGGAAGGCAGTATCGACAATCCCCCCCTAAACTGTACACTTACTATGTTTGACCAGAACGTTGCGCCGGTGGCTAGTTGGTACCTTGAAAACATCTGGCCAGCACAGATTATTGTTCCAGAAGTTGAGGAGACAAGCAGCGGATTTCCAGTCGAAGAGATTGTACTTGTTCAAGATAGAACAGAGCGGGTTGAAGTAGCCGGTACGCCCAACAATTCCAACGTACTTTGGTTACCTTTCGTTATATCGGCGATATTATTTTTTACAGCCTGGTTCCCGAATATTAGAAAGGAAAATAAAATGCCTTTTCAAAACATCCTATTTTTCAAGAGCGAAACAGGTACAAGACTACGGACTCTAATCCTGGCGATCCTGTTCGCTGTAGCTATAGCCGGTCAGTTCTTTTTTCTGTGGGAAGGATCACCTTTCCGGCTAGCGCATACTGTTAGTGCCCAAACGCAGGACCCGTTGCCAAATTTCAGATATCTCCTCGAGGTCGAAGGCCAAACACTCGCTTATTTCACCGAAGCTAGTGGGCTCGGATCGGAGAATGAAATTGTTGAACAAAAGGTTGTAGATGAAAATGGACGAGAGATCATAAGAAAGTCACCGGGACGGCTGAAATGGACGGACGTCACCCTTAAGCGCCCAATTACTGATAATCTGGATTTGTGGGAGTGGCGAGAACGCATAGTACGCGGTGAAATAAGCGCTGCTCGTCGAAATATATCCATTACTATGAATGATCTGTCCGGCAGCCCTATTGCTAGATGGTATCTAGACAATGCCTGGCCCGCAAAAATTATCGTATCCCCCGCTGAGCAACAGGGATATAAAATGGAAGAGATCACGATTACCTACGAAAGTTTAAGCCGCGAGCAGTAATCAATCTTAGCGTAATACTGTCCGGAATATCGATACTGACGAGCGAACAAGTTGTTATACAGCAGGAATATCTAAGATAACTTCAGCACTTGAGCTACTCAGGCAAAACTTCAATTATTGAGAGATGGATTAAGGAGAAAGAAATGTCTGACAAAGAAAACACTACAACCGGCATAGATATTCAAGACGTTCAAGGGGATATTCATAAAAGTACAATGGCCGGGCGAGACGCCAATATCAATTCCCAACAAAAATCGGGTGTGTCTGAGTCAACGATTTCCGTGAATGTGGGTGGTGATCTGAGTGGACAGTTGGCCATTGGAACCGGACATAATCAAACGCAATCCATCATCCCAGGTCAACCTATTGTCACGGAGATTGATCGAAATAAACTGAGACAACGGTTAGCCGATTTGAAGCAGCGGATTGAATTTGAATTGCCGCCAGAGTACCACAAACTTGCCTTGGAACATGTGACCGAATTGGAAACAGCCATCCTTAACGCGTTAGATGTTGAAACGGTGTCATACGTAAAACACTGGTTTACCAAGAAAACTCCGGAATTTGCTGAGCTAATATCCGGCATTATTGCCGATCCGGTTGTAGTCAGGCAATTTGAGGCAGCCGGTGGCGCTGTGGCTGAGGAGTTTCGTCGCCGCTTCGGTTAGCGGCTTTAATTTGGGGAAGTCATTGGGTAGAACGTGGAGGACAATATGGGGGAACAACAATCATTATCCGTCGATAATGTTCAGCTTCGGGTTGAAGGTGACATTACCGGCCAAGTGGCTATAGGTAGTTATATAATCCAGATAGGTTCAGTTCACGGCGGCGTGGTTAATGTTAGAATGCCGGACCAAGAACCTAAGATACAGTTACGGCCCACGCCTATTGATCTACGTCCCAGAGCCTTTCCGGGACTATTGGGGCGAGACAGTGAGGTTAATAAAGCCGTAGCGTCACTCCAAGCCCGCCAACCGGTCGAGGTATTTGGTCGGGTAGGCGTTGGTAAAACGGCGCTGTTGCGCCAATTAGCTTACCAACCCGTGGCTTCGATCTTCCCTCATGGCGTTATCTATATCTCCGCTTATCAGAAATCCTACCCCGATTTAGTTCAATACATTTACGATATCTTTTATGAGACCCAACCTCCCGTAAAAGCCTCTGAATCTCAGCTTCGGTATGCCTTGCAGAGCCAACAAGCGCTAATTTTACTGGATGACCTGGCCTTATCCTCGAGAGAATTGGATCAATTACTGAATTTGGCGCCCGGTTGTACATTTATCTGGAGTTCCTCCGAGCGCTGCCTTTGGGGCGAAGGCGATTCGATTGCCGTCGGCGGGCTGGCTGCTGAGCCGGCTCTGAGATTGATCGAGTGGGAATTAAAGCAGACCCTCCCCGACAATGAACGTACGGCCGCTTCACAATTGTGCGGCACTTTAAAGGGCAATCCCCTACAAATTTTACAAGCAGTTGCTTTGGCTTTGGATGAAGGCCATTCATTAGCCGCAATTGCCGACCAACTGCAAAAAGTTGAACCGGCCGCCGTTTTATCTAAACAGGTGATCAAAAGTCTGTCGTCAGCCGAACGAGAAATCTTGTCTTTCGTCGGTGTCTTACGGGGCGCGCCGCTGCACGAAAGACATCTGGCTACCCTGACCCAAATCTCCAACCTGACCGATTTGCTCAAAAGATTACAGCAGCGACGTGTGCTACAGGCCCACAGTCCGCGCTATACATTAACCGGCGCCATAGGGACGACGCTTCAGCAAACACAAGATTTAACGCCCTACGCTGAACGGATGCTGATCTATTTCACTGAGTGGGCCGAGGCCCATCAGAACGAACCGACGCAACTTAGCGACGATCTGGATGCCATGCAGCAGATATTAGCTTGGGCCATTGAAACCAAACGCTGGCCAGAAGCCCTGCGACTGGCCAAGGTTTTAGAAAGCGCCCTGGCCTTGGATAAACGGTGGGAAGCGTGGCGAAAAACGCTGCAATGGGCATTGTTGGCCGCTCAAGCCTTAGGCACGCAGCAGGCCATCGCCTGGTCGATGCACCAGCTGGGCACACTTTCCCTCTGTCTGCAGGAGACGGAAACCGCTCAGACGTTTTTAAATAATGCCCTTCGTATCCGAGAGTCGCTTGGTGACGAGCTTGGTGCGATAGTTACTCGCCATCACCTCAATCTGATTGCGCCGCCGCCGCCACTCCCCCCATCGGAGCCGTCGCCGCCGTCTGACCCGCCGCCGCCGTCCGAACCTGTGGCGATGGTTACCCCGTCCGTTGTACCAACGTTACTTAAAATTGCGGCGTTGGTTCTGGTTTCCACCCTCGTCATAGGCGGTGGGGTTGCCTTTGCCGATCCTTTGCGAGAAGTTATTACCGGTTTCATAAACCCGGTCGCTACGCCCGTCGCCGCAATACCAACTGCTACTCCCACCGAGACTCCGACGGCGAGTCCAAGCCCAACTTCAACTGCAACGGTTACGAGGTCACCCACATCTACCCCGACCCATACGCCCATACCAAGAAAAGTCGATGTAATTACTTTACCACCCACACCCACACCTGAGCCTGAAATTGGCTCAATCTCATTTGCCCCTATTCGGACAAACGGTGAAATAGGAGCCACTTCCGCCCTATTCAAAGAAGGTATTATGGAGATACAGGCCAGCTTTGAGCACAGTAATTTGGTCGCCGGGACAAGGTGGGGACAGATTTTGTACTGCAATGACCAGCCTGTATTTGCTGCTCAAGAGGAATGGCTGGGCAACGAACCCAACCCCATTACCATACGCTTGAAGAACACTGAAGACGAAGGCCGCCCCCTGCCCCCCGGCGAATGCCTGTTTGATATTTATATGGGTAGCGGTGTTATTCCGATGAGTTCGGCCAGTTTTACAATTCTAAATAAGCCGGTCATCGGCCCTATTTCATTTACGGAAAGTGCTGTAGCCAACCCGTCGAACTCATTCATCGAAGGTATTTCCGAAATTTACGCCGCCTTTGATTATGAAGGTCTCTCAAGTGAATTTGATCTGGAACTGATTTGGTATCAGGACGGACAGGCCGTTGCCGGAAAGTCTCCCCAAGCCTGGGAGGGACCCGAAGCCGGCACCCTGCGTGAATTACTAAGTAACCGGGAAGTGCCGTTATCGCCGGGGACGTGGGCGTTAGAAATTTATGTAGATGATGAATTGGCCTCATCCGACACATTTTCGATTGAACCAAAAGTCGTTGACCCCTGCATTTTAGGCGTCCCGGTTGGAACTGTATTTAACGACTTTGAGTCGCCAACGGCATGGCGATTTGGAGATCATTCTTATAGTAGTAGCTTTGCTGAACAAGTTCGCTCACCAAATAGAGCAGGACTGGCCGGCCAGCTAACCTACCAAATCCCGGCTAATCAAGGTAATAATAATTTTGTGGATATTGAGTGGAATTGTCTATTGGCCGGTGCGCCGTCTTCAATTAGCGCTCAAGTTTATGGAGATGGTTCGGGTAATTTCTTTAATGTTTGGATTACAGATAATGAAGGAGAACGCTGGCAGTTTCCCTTCGGACCGATGACTCATCAAGGCTGGCAGCAAATGACAGCCTATCTCGATGTTACGCAAGATTGGCCGGCCGGCCTCGCCGGCGAAGAAAAGAATGGGCAAATCGATTATCCCGTTCGTTTTTCAGCCTTGGTTCTGGACGTGCCTGAAGCCGCTGCGGGTGGCAGCGGTACAATTTACATTGATAATCTCACGAGTGGATCACAAGATCGCCCTGCGGAAAAAGTTTCCAAGCCAGAGCCTGCTGTACAAATAGAGCCTACGAAAGAGCCGGAGGTAATTACCCCATCCGAACCAACAAATGTGGGAGTTTTTTATGCAGACCCAAAAACAATAAAACGAGGTGAGTGTACAACATTGTATGCGGAGGCTAGCGGCATACATTCTGCTCGATTTGAAGGTAAGAAGATAAAGGACCCGACCTTTGAAGGGCCTAAAGATAGTACGCAAGCCTGTCCGAGCGACAGCACTACCTACATATTTCGGGTGACACATAATAATGGCGAAGTCCAAACACTCGAATATTTTGTTCGGGTTGAACAGCCTGTTGTGGTTATTTCTATACCGCCACCCCCCAAAAATATTAAGACGTTACGTGATGGAGATAATTTGACAGTTAGTTGGCCTCCTAGCTCAGGAGCCACATATTATAAGATTTCTACGGCCTTATGTCTCTGGAATCCAAACGAGTTTACTGGAGGATATTATTGGTCGAATGTAAAAACATATGAAGTGTCTGGTACCTCTCGAACATTCCAGGACACGCCAGGTTGTTCAGGAACAAGACCTGGTAGTGGAATTCGCGCCTGCAATAGTTCTGGGTGCTCTGCTGGAGCAAAATGGGTTGACGGAGTGTATGTAGAATAACTCTCATCATCGGCCATTCGCCTCACGAACCTCGTATTGATTTGGGGCGTTTGCTGCACGAGCTTTACGAACAGGCCGGCTACTACGACTTACGCCTCGATTACCGGGCCGAGCCTGAGCCACCTTTCGCTGACGGTGATGCGGCTTGGATCGATGATCTTTTACGCCGAATATATTGAGATTAAATAATAAATCGGACGACCATTCCCCCGACGTCCACCCGGTGATAAATCAACCGGGTTAGTCAATCCCGCCTGCTTAAGCGGGTTTGAAAAGTCCGTCTTGAGCGGGCGCGGCTCATGGCCGGGCCGATTTATCGCCCGGCGAACGTTGTGGGAGAGGCAGTCCGGGTAGCCCATTTATTTTCTTAAACTTCATTCATCCTGGCAATTTTTACGATGTTCGACCAGCCTGAAACAGGGTTTTGGTAACTTTTGCGATGTCCCGCCAACCAAGCCGATCACCTGAGCCGCTTTTGCGACATTCCGCCAGCCCAGAACATCGATTCAGTAACTTTTACGACCTTCCGCTAGCCCGGAACATCGTTTGGGAAGCTTTTACGATGTCCGGCTAGCCCGGAACATCGTTTGGATAACTTTTACGACCTTCCGCTAGCCCGGAACGTTGGTTCGGTAGCTTTTATGATGTTCGGCTAGCCCGGAACATCGTTTCGGCAGCTTTTATGATGTTCGGCTAGCCCGGAACCTGTTTTCGGCAACTTTTAAGACGTTCTGCCAACGGAGAAGCCGGTCCCGGCTGCTTTTTCGACCTTCTGCCAACGAAAAACATCCCCCCGGCAACTTTAGCCATACCGCCGGTAATCCGAATGAACATCCTGGCCGGCGGGAAATCCCTTTTTATGAAATGATATCGAGCTGATGGCCCACAAAAGGCGTTGTCAGCGAATCGGCTTGAAGGGGGAACTCGAAAGGCCGGCGTTATGCCATTGGCCCGAAATGGGTCGATTTTTAGCCCAAATTGCGAATTGGTGCCTTGTACCGGCTCGAAATGAGAACAATTTAGCAATTTGTTCTACGAATGGCGTCAGTCCTGAGGCGTTAATCTCATTGGGCTATGTGAAAATAGCCCATTATTGATGGGGTTACTACTCAATCGAGTATGGCTGGTACGCGGCAGCACCTGTTATACTATGATTACGTAATAAAGGTAGGCATTAAAACAAATTTATAGACCTGGGTTCGGAAATTGATGTGTTTCATGTCATTTCGCAGCGCTAGCGAAGAAAGCCCTGTGGCAAAACAATGAAACATGGATGGGTTGGCCAAATTTGAAGCGACAACGCCAATTTTTCCCGGCGAAGGCTTCATTTATGGCGATGTCTGAGGCATTTCTCCGCCTCCGGCTTCGAAATGACATTGTCGGCTTTAATTATCGTACTCTGGTCGTAGGTTCTAATTAACTGTCAACCCTGGTATCAATGACGACTATGGATTTGGATGACTTCATTAACAGGAGCGAATAAAGCGCGTGATGAATGATAAGCTAGCCCAAGCTATCGCCGTTTATACGGTGTTGGAACAAAAAATTTCAGAGGAAGATTTTAAGACCCTGGCGGATATCGCTAAAGCCCAAGGTGGACTTGGCGACCTATATCAGGAAGTAAAAAGCCGCGCTGAAGCCTATCGCGCCGCCCGGGATAATTTTACGCTTGACGGTAAACCTGATAAGGCCGTAGCGCAGGAAGAATGTCTGTTGCAGGTTGAGCGTCAAATGGCCATTATCGAGTATTTGCAATTTGCTTAAGTTTGCCTCGTAAGTCTTGTCAAGTAACGATGTAGGTGACTGGCACTTTGGCTCAAATCGACAACCTCTCAATGGAATAGATAGGGGCAATTGCGACGATAAGTGCCAGTCACCTGGTCTACTAAATAATTAGTTTCCTTCATTATAGCTATGCCACTTTGGATCACCATGATTGTGGCGGTCATTTTGATGATTGCCGCTAATGCTCTATACGTTGCCGCCGAATTTGCGACGGTCAGTGCTCGTAAATCGCGGCTTAACCAGATGGCCGTGTCCGGCAACCGGCTGGCCAAGATGCTGCTGCCGGTGGTTGAGGACAAAAACGCGCTCGACCATTACGTGGCCGCTTGCCAGGTGGGGATTACACTGTCGTCGCTGGTTCTGGGGGCTTATGGTCAAAATGTGATCGCGGTGGCGCTGGCTCCACTCTTAGCCGGGTGGGGTTTTTGGGGTGATATGGTCACCTTCTCCGTGGCGACCACCATCGTGCTAATCATTTTGACCACGCTGCAGGTGATGTTGGGCGAACTCCTGCCCAAGTCGATTGCCATCCAAAACCCGGAACGGCTGGCGTTGTTGACCGTTATGCCGCTGCGCTGGTCGCAGCTGCTCTTTCGGCCGCTCATTTGGTTGCTCAACGGCAGCGGCAACCTCATTTTAAGGGTGTTCAACATCGATTTTCATGAGGGCGAAGAGTCGGTTCACTCGCCGGAGGAGATCGAGCTGTTGGTGAGTGAAAGCCACGAAGGCGGCGTGCTCGATGCCCAGGAGCGGCAGCTTTTGCGCAACGCGCTTCATTTACGGCAGCTCATCGCCCGCCAGGTGATGATTCCCCGCACTCGATTGATTGCCGCGCCAATCAGCCAACGGGTCGATGACCTGCTGCGCCTGGCGACCGACCACGGCAAGACCCGCATTCCCGTTTATGAAACCAATATTGATAATATCATCGGGTTTGTCCACATCAAGGATTTGTTTCGACTGCATCTGGCGGGTGAACCCGATCCCCAAGCGGTAGTCCGGCCCGTGGAGCAAATTCCGGAAACGTTGCCCATTCTTCAAGTTTGGGATCGCCTCAACCGCCAACACCAATACCTGGCCATCGTCTTTGATGAGTATGGCGGCACGGTCGGGGTGATCACCTTTGAAGATTTAATCGAAGAGATTTTCGGCGAAGTTCAGGACGAATTCGATGTGGAAGCGCCGCTCATGACGGCGGATGACACCGGCCGGCTTCATTTACGGGGCGAACTACTGGTGACCGATGTCAACGACTATCTCGACCTGAAACTGCCCGAAGATCGAGCCGATACGCTGGGCGGGCTGGTTTTTAACGCCGTGGGCCATCTGCCCGAGCCGGGCGTTGAAGTAACGTTAGGCACGCCGGAGGTGAGCCTGCGCGTTGAGGCGGTCGAGCACCACCAGGTGACGGAGGTGTCGCTGCTGCGGCCCGACGGCGAGCTGCCGCACGTGGAAGAGTGGGGGGCGCGCCGTGCTTAAACTCTCGCTGCTGCTGGCCTCGCTGGTGTCGCTGGCGGCGCTAACTACCAATCCCGGCGACCTGCCCGGCCTCGGCTTTCTCCTGTTACCCACGCTGGTCATTATCGGGCTGATTATCGTCAACGGCCTGTTTGTGATGGCCGAATTCGCGCTGATTGGGGTTCGGCCCAGTCAGGTCGAGCATCTGGCGGACGAAGGGCATGGGACCGCCAAGCGGATGGCCGCTGTTTTACGCTCGCCGGAGAAACAAAATGAATACGTCGCTACGGCCCAATTGGGCATCACCCTGGCGTCTATCGGCCTGGGCATGTATGGCGAACCGCAAATCTCCCATTTCATCGAGTCGTACCTGGCCTGGGGGCTGGGTCTTGAGCTGCACGATACCCTGGTCAGGACGACGGGCTATCTGCTGGCGCTGGGGCTGCTGACCTATTTGCACATCGTCATCGGCGAGATGGTGCCCAAGTCGGTGGCCCTGGCCGCGCCGCGTCGCACCGTGTTGGCCGTGGCTGAACCGATGCGCCTGGCCGGCCTGATTTTTAAACTCCCGGTGCGGCTGTTGAACGGAATTGGCAATCTCCTGCTCCGGTTATTGGGCTTGTCGGCCGAAGATGACCAGGCCCGACTGCACTCGGCGGAAGAGCTGCAATTCATCGTCACCGAAAGCGCCGAAGAAGGGGCGCTGACCAAGGACGAACGGGAAATCATTAACAACATCTTTGCCTTCACCAAGCGCGAAGTCCACCAGGCCATGTCGCCGCGCAATAGGATGGAAGCCATCCCGGTCGATATCCCCCTGCCGGAACTGCTGACCCGCGTGACGGAGAGCAAATACAGCCGCCTACCGGTTTATCAAAGCAGCCCGGATAACATTATCGGTATCTTGCACCTCAAAGACGTGGTCCAGCACCAACTCGCGGCCA
>JAGRCC010000359.1 GCA_020433785.1 Anaerolineae bacterium | reverse complement strand
CAGCATTTTCATTGTCGGTGTCGTCTCAAGTGAGACTGTTGCACTCCTCAAATTCCCGTCGTGCGGCCGGTGACATCGAATGGCCGTTGGCTGGCCCGCCTAACCCGAACCGGGCCTGGCCCAGACCGACCTGAAAGTAAATGGCATGAACAACCGTAAAAAACAAACGCGCTTTGTCCACCTCATTGGCCGGCTGTGGCCGGCGCTGGTTATCTTAGCGGCCTGTAACCGGACGGCGCCGGCCCGGGTCATAAATACGCCCATCGTACTGCCGGCGGCCACGGTCACGCCCCGCGCCTCAGCCACGCCTCCACCGCCGACCGCGGCCGACCCGACCACCGAAACCACCGCCGCCGACCTGGTCCCGGCGGCGGGCGCTGAACCGGTCGAGCTTGAATTTGTTGAGGCCCAGCCCAACCCCTACTGGCAAACCTACACCCGCACCGGTGACGCGTCGGATTACGTGACCGATCTGCTAATCGATCACGTCGGGCGGAAATGGATCGGCAGTTCCACCGGCTTGAGCGTGTTTGATGAGCGGAGTTGGCGGCGCTACACCAGCGCCAACGGCCTGCTGGCCGACAGCGTTTCGGCCTTGGCGGTCGATCCGGCCGGGGCCATCTGGGTGGGCTACGACGGCGACGGTCTGAGCCGGTTCGATGGGCAGCAGTGGCAGCATTACACCCTGGCGCTGGATCGGGTCGGCAACAGCGTGCGCGACCTGGCCGTTGATCAAGCCGGCCAACTTTGGCTCAGAACCGCCTTTGACCTGGGCCGGTTCGACGGCCATTCCTGGCTGCTATACCGGACGGAGGCGCTGCGGACAACCATTCCCTCGCCGGCGCTGGCCCCGCCGCCGGATGCCCCGCTCATTCAAGCCCAAGTGATCAAAATTGGGCCGGACCACCCGGCCTATGGCGTTACCGGGCTGGCCGTTGACCCGGCCGGGCCGGTCTGGCTGGCCAACCGGCAGGGGTTGGCCGCGTTTGACGGGCAGCAGTGGCAGCAATACACGGACGAAGGCCAATTTCCCTATCACCCCCCCATGCTGGTGGATGCCGCCGCCGGACAAATTTGGGCCGCGGCCGCCGGCGGCGGGGTGGCCGTGTTCGATGGGCGGCAGGTGAACCGCTACAACCAGCTCACCGGCCTGCCGCGCGATGACGTGGAGGCCGCCGCCGTTGATCGGGCCGGCCGCCGCTGGTTCGGCACCAACGCCGGCGCCAGCGTCTTCGACGGCCACACCTGGCTAACCTACACCCCCGCCGATGGCCTACCGGCCGGCGCTATCGCCGATATCGCGGTTGACACGGCCGGGCGGGTCTGGCTGGTAACCTCGACCGGAACGCTGGCCGGCTTTACCCCACCGGCCGCGCCGGCGCCCCTGCCCACCCCAGCCGGTGAGGTCGTGCCCCGGATCATCGATATGACCCTCAGCCCCACCACGGCGCTGACCATTGGCGATGTTATCTCCGTTACCTGGCAAGCGGTGGGCGAGCAGGTCGACATCTGTTTCCTGTCCGGCACGCCCAATTTTTGCCGGCCCGGTCCGGCCTCCGGCCGCCAGGCCATCACGGTGGATGAGTCACTGTTCAGCGCGTCGGTTAGCGGCCTGTGGTTGAGCGTAACCGGCAATGGCCGCTCCACCGGCATCTTCGAAGCGCTCGATTTCCAATGCCGCCACAGTTGGTTCTATGCTGACGCCCCGGACAGCTGCGCTGAGGCCGCGCCGATTTATTCCGCCGCGGCAGCCCAATATTTTGAGCACGGCCTGATGATTTGGTCGGAGCAGCCCGACCGGTTTTACATTTTTTTCAACGAGGGGCAGGCCTTTACCCAATTCGACGCGGCCGGGGTTAACGATCCGAATTTTCTAGCCACGCCCGAACCGTTAGCCACATCCACCGGTGTGGTGCCCACCGCCGAACCGTGGCCCACGGCCCCGCCGTCCGGCCTGTTTGAACCGGCCGGCGGGTTTGGCCGGGTCTGGCAGGCGGCCTGGCGATACGAGGATAACGGGCCGGTAGCGGTTCGCCGGGATATCGGCTGGGCCACCGGGCCGGAGTTCGCCTTTGACACGGCCTATCAATGCGCTTTGGGCACCGCCGCCTACGGCCCGTGGGATTGCGCCGTGCGTGGTCCTTCCGGCACGGTCCTGAGCTTTGCCCCGCAATCAACCGTTCGCGACAAGTGGATTTGGACGGAGAAGTAGGCGAGAGACCGTTTATCAGCTTCACCCCACCAGCGCCGCCGGTCCCACCGCCCCAACCGTCTGCGCGGCCAACTGCACGGCCTGTTGGGCGGCGGCCGTGGGCGACAACCCTTGAGCCAGGCCGGCCAGGGTCGCGCCGCAGAAGGTGTCGCCCGCGCCAGTCGGATCGACCTCGGGCACGGGCCGGCCGGGAACGCGGGTCACCTGGTCGCCTTCAATGACTAACGCCCCGGCGGCATCGAGCGTAACAAAAAGCAGCGCCCCCGGCCGAGTTCGGGCCTGGTCAACGCGGCCGAACAGGCCGTTGGCTTCGTTCTCGTTCATAAAAAAGAGATCGGCCCGTTCAAACAGCCGGCGGACGGTCTCCGCTTCATTATAAACCAGCCGGGCGTAGGTGCCCACGGATATTAAGCCGGGGTGAGGCGTTAACGCCAGCAGAAAATCAAGCTGGCGTTGGGCTGAACTTAGCGCGGCCAGGTGGACATAGCGGGCCTGTCCGACCTCAGCGGGCAGCGCCGCCGGGGTCAACTGCGCCTCAGCGCCCCACGAGGTGTTAAGCAACGTGGCCCGGCCGTGCCCGTGATGGGCAATCGCCAGGCGGGGCAGGTCAGCCGGGGCAACGGTCGGCCCCCGCCAATCCAGGCGATCGGCGGCCGGCTGTAACGGCTCGGGGATCGGCTGGGGCTTGGGCGCGTAGAGACCGGTTCGCGCTCCGGCCTGGCGGGCGGCCAGGGCGGTGTATAGCCCGGCTCCGCCGGCGGTGCGGGCGGTCCGGCCGTCGGCCAGGTGTAATACATCCAATGAAGCCGTACCAATAACAAAAACATCAGCAATCGGGGTTACCATTCGCTCCTCACAAATTGAATTATCCGCTTTTATTTGCATTATTAATAGGAATGCGGTATTCTGACTTAAGAATGACACGATAAAATTTATCGATCTACCACGTATGATTTTTAATTACGGGGCGTATACATCTAATCGTACGTCACTTAATATTATTCGACTTAAACGTTTATCCTCCAAATGCGCTCGATAAGGCTGGCTTAAAATAATTAGGCTCTTTATCGATAAATAAAATCCGAATAGGATGCAGTATATGGTTTGCTACCAATGTAACGTAACTGCTGTTGGCGTCTGTAGATTTTGCGGTCGAGGCGTTTGTCACGATTGCCACTCTAAAATGCCCTTTATTTTGGCCGTTTATGTTGGGGAAAATCAAACCCCCAAAACCATTGTTGTAGCTGACGCCTTGTGGTGTGGTCAATGCAAACCCCAGCCGGAGCCAATATCCATGCCGGAGATATACTGATGGGCGGAATTTATGACCGTTTGCAGGATGACCTAGATGCGCGAAATAATAAAAAAGGGTTGTCACCCGTTGATTTGCTGGATATGCCGTCGGAGTTGGCTGATCTGGTTAACCAAATTATCCGCAAAAATGGGATGAAACTTGAAGATGTGGCCAAAAGCCTTAATCAGGCGCACGACCAGGCCCAACAAACGCTCGATAAACTGATTAATAAGGGTTTTGTTCGACAAGTTAAAGTCAAACAAGAGATTTGGTACAAGGCCCAATTTGGACGCAAAGCCGACAAGGTGGTTTCAGACAATATTTGGTCCAAATTAGATGACATATTCAAGGATGAGCTGGAATAATAGGCTTACAGGTCATAGTGATGAGCCCATTAGGTTCATCAACTTAAACCCCCTAAAATAGAGCTGGGAGCAAAGATTATGTCTAAAATTATCTCTATCCACTCCTTTCGAGGAGGCACAGGAAAATCTAACACAACGGCCAACATCTCCGCTGTTTTGGCTGGCCAGGGGTTGCGGGTCGGTGTGATTGATACCGATATTCAATCGCCGGGTATTCATGTGTTGTTTGGTTTTTCAGAAGATGAAATGAAGTATTCGCTCAATGATTATCTGTGGGGCAAATGTAATATCGAAGAGGCCGCCTATGAAGTGACCAGCAGTTTAGGCGGCAATATTTCCGGCACAATCTATCTGATCCCTTCCAGCATTAAAGCCGGTGAAATTGCCCGGGTCCTGCGTGAGGGCTACGATGTGGGCCTGCTCAACGACGGCTTCCACGAACTGGTCGAAGCCCTTGACCTGGATGTTTTGATGATCGATACTCACCCCGGCCTGAATGAGGAAACGCTGCTGTCCGTGGCTATTTCCGATGCCCTGGCCGTGATTATGCGCCCTGACCAGCAGGATTATCAGGGCACCAGCGTCACCGTTGAGGTGGCTCGCAAGCTCAATGTACCCAGACTGGTCATCGTCGTCAATAAAACACCGCTCGTGTATGATTTCGAGCAGGTGAGAAGCCAAGTGGAGCAGCTTTACTCGGCCGAAGTAGCCGCGGTTATGCCCCACTCAGATGAGATGATGGCCCTGGCCAGCGCCGGCGTTTTTGTCCTGCGTTACCCTGACCATGAAATGACCCAGCTTTATCGACAAATTGCTCAAAAACTCATGAGCTAATGGTGTGGCATTTATTGCTCGAATAGGTGTTGAACCCGACGAGACCACTATGCCACAATGATAAAATTTGTCCGGAAGTTGCTCGACCTCCAGCTGCCTCTCGGAGCTAACAAATGCCTAAGGTAGTATTGTTTCATTCATTTTACCATGGAGTTGGCCGCTCAAATATTGCCGCAAATATGGCCTACTTGTTGGCTAAAAAAGGGAACGTTGTCGGCTTGGTTGACGCCATTACCGAGGAGCCGGTTCAGCATAGTCTCTTCGGCTTAGCCGATGAAACTATTCATTACACCTTTAACGATTATTTATGGGGCGATTGTTCCATTGAGCAAGCGTCTTACCCATTGAACCTCCCATCAATTTCCCCACCCGGTCAAATCTTGTTGGTTCCCGGAAATAAGCCCGGCCGCCCGTCTCGACAGATCATCGGCGTTGATGATGCGGAACTGCTTCACACCGGTTACCAAACCCTCATCGACCAGTTCCAACTCGATACCCTCTTGGTCGATACTTACGCCGGCCTGGGTGAAAAGGCCCTGGTTCCGGTGACAGTAGCCGATGCCTTGGTTATCATCCTGCGACTCAATCAAGGGGATTATCAGGGAACCGGCGTGGCGGTTGAGGTGGTTCGGCAGTTAGATGTCCCGCAGTTATATCTGGTTGTCAACGAAGCGCCCTTAACGTTCGATTTTGAGCAAGTCGCCGCTAAAATAGAGCGCCTTTATAACTGCGAAGTCGCGACCATCTTGCCTCACCTCGACCAGTTTATGGCGATGGCCAATCGCGACATCTTCGCGCTGCGTTATCCTAACCATCCGGTTACCACCGCTTTAGAAAAAGCCGCCTCACATATTATCGCTTAGTCGTTCAACTGCCGTAAAAAGAGAGGATTTCTTGTCATGGCCAACGCCGTGGCCGACTTCGCCGCTAAAATTATCGATAACGTTGAGAAGGTTATCGTGGGCAAGCGGGAGCAAATCGAATTTCTCCTGGTGGCCATGTTATGCCAGGGCCACGTGCTGCTGGAGGATGTACCCGGCACCGGCAAAACCATGCTGGCCCGCAGCATGGCCGTTAGTATGGGTATCGATTTCAAACGGCTGCAATGTACGCCCGATTTACTGCCCAGCGACATTACCGGGGTATCCATCTTTTTACAATCCGACAGCCGCTTTGAGTTTCGGGCCGGGCCGGTCTTTGTCAACATTCTGCTGGCCGATGAAATCAACCGGGCCACCCCGCGCACCCAATCGGCCCTGCTGGAAGCCATGCAAGAGCGGCAGGTCACCGTGGATGGCCTGGCCCGCCCCCTGCCGCGCCCCTTTTTAGTACTGGCCACCCAAAACCCGGTTGAATTCGAAGGGACGTTCCCCCTGCCCGAAGCCCAGCTCGACCGCTTTCTGATGCGGCTCGACATGGGCTATCCCAGCCAGGCTGATGAACGCCGCATCATCCGCAGCCAGCGGCTGGCCCACCCCATCGAGACATTGGGGCCGGTGGTCGATGGGCAGGTGCTTTTAGCCCTGGGGCAGGAGGTCAGCCAGATTCATGTGGATGAATCGTTGGAGGAGTATATTCTGTCTCTGGTACAGGCCACACGCCACCATCCGGACCTGGCCTTGGGAGCCAGTCCGCGCGGCAGTTTGGCCCTGTACAAAACCAGCCAGGCCCTGGCCGCTCTGCGCGGCCGCCACTATGTCATTCCCGATGATATCAAAACGCTCATCCCGCTAACCCTGACCCACCGTTTAATCCTCAAGCCGGAAAGTCAACTCCGCGGCCGAACGACGCCAGCCGTGTTAAAGGATATTGTAGAGCGGACCAACTTGGCCTTGGAAGTGATCCCCGAATAGCTAGCGTTTTTGCAGCTGCTCCCAATTTGTCTTTTCCATGAGCTGTGCTATAATTTCGGGCTACGTAAGGGTGATTAGCTCAGCTGGTTAGAGCGCACGGTTCACATCCGTGAGGTC
>JAGRCC010000358.1 GCA_020433785.1 Anaerolineae bacterium | reverse complement strand
TGGGAGTTGGCCGGCAACGACCCGCCGGTTGTGCCGGTGATCATCAATCTGCGGGAATATGAGGGAGCGGCGTTACTGGAATGGGTGCGCCTCAAACTACTGGAAAGCGATGAACAACCGCTCCGTGATACCTTGCAATCCACCCCGGATACTGAGCGTTTTCTCCATGAAATGCCCTTTACGTTTTATCTGCTGCTGGACGGTTTGAACGAAGTGCGGCCCCAACACCGTGAGGCAGTCGTTCGTGAAATAAGACAGATGTCGTTAGCCTATCCGAGCCATCCGATGGTGGTGACCAGCCGCATCCAGGATGAGGGCTGGCGCGAACTTAGCGGCGGTAGTTTCGACGCTGAAACGGTCGTTATCCAGGCCATTACCGAGACCCAGGCTCAAACTTACCTGGCGGCTCATCTTGAGGTGAGCGAGGCCGCAGATCTTTGGCGACGCTTGGATGACCGCATGCGCGGTCTGGCCTCAACGCCGCTGCTGCTGTGGCTGATTAAGGAGGCCTGGCTGGAAACGCGTGGTCGTATTCCGGGAAATCGTGGGGAACTGTACGCTAACTTCATTACCCGCATGCTGCGGCGTGATGATGACCGTAAACTCAATAGATCCGTCTCCAAAGACAAACGGCTGCGAGCGCTTGAGGCGCTGGCGCTGTCGATGCACCGGGACGAAGCCGTATCCTGGACGCGCCAACAAGTGCAAGTGGTTATCTCCGACGAGCCAACGCTAGAGGCGCTACTCATCAATGGGCTATTGCAGGGCGAAGATATTATCCGCTTTGCCCCGCACCAAACCGTCCAGGAGCATTTTGCCGCCCGCGCCATCAAAGCCACGGTCGAACAAACTATCCATAAACCGCCGCCGTCCTGGCTGCAACGCCTATTTGTAAAACCCGAAGGCACTATTCTAGACCGGGCGGCTGAGGCCTGGTGGGCCGAGACCTTTATTCAATTGGCCGGGATGACCAGCGACCCCAACACCCTGGCCCAGAAAGTGGCCGAGATCAACCCCTGGCTGGCCTGGTGGTGTGTCCAAGAGGGCCGCCGGGTGGACCCCGAAACCGAGCGAGTCATCCAGGCCAAATCGGAACTGTTGGTCGACTCCGATAATGTCCAAGACCGCCGCAGTGCCGTCCAAGCTTTGATCCAACTCCCCCGAGCGCGGGTCATCGACCAGTTGGCCAAACTTGCCCTTGATATTGACTCATCAGTGGCTAAACCGGCTCAGCAGGCGCTCGATGAGCTGGGTAAGTCTGGTAAAAGGGCCGTCACTCAAGCATTTGTGCGTCGGATTGCGCGTTACAATCCAAAAGAGCGGGCTGAGTATGGCCGTCAAATCGCCGAGCATGATCCAAGAACAGGGGTCGGTACAATTATAAGTAATGGCATTACGCTGCCCGACATCGACTGGGTGCTAATTCCTGATGATGGCGAATGGATCTATCAAGACAAAAAACGCCCTGGTCTACCCCCGTTTGAGATCAGCCGCTACCCGATCACCTACGCCCAGTTCCAAACCTTTTTGGATGACCCGCAGGGTTATAATGATCCCCAAAACCGTTGGTTCGCCGGCTTAGCGGCGAATTACTATGTCCGCCGGATGTACGAGCAGTGGTTTAGATATCTTAACCACCCCCGTGAGACGGTGAATTGGTATCAGGCGTTAGCCTTCTGCCGCTGGCTCTCCTGGCGTTTAGGCGGCGGCTATGACCTGGCCGACATCACGGCCTGGGCGGTGCGCCTGCCGACGGAATTCGAGTGGGAAAAAGCGGCCCGCAGCTCGGACGGGCGCGAATACCCATACGACGGTGCGTTTGACGCTGCGAAAGGGAACACATCCGAAACCGGCCTTGGGCAAACCAGCGCCGTTGGCCTTTTCCCGGAAGGGTTCAGTCCTTACGGCGTGGAAGAGATGAGCGGCAACGTCTTTGAATGGTGCCTGACCGATTACGAGCA
>JAGRCC010000357.1 GCA_020433785.1 Anaerolineae bacterium | reverse complement strand
GTGACGTTTTACAACAAACCTGACGAGCATTGGGGCAGCGACTTCTTTGTGGGCCTCAACCTGGTGCTGCAACTGCTGGCGGTGGTGTCACTGTTTATGAGCGTGGTTCTGGTTTACAACACCCTCTCGGCCCTAATCACCGAACAGAAAAGCCAGATCGGCGTGATGAAGGCCATCGGCGGGCGGACCGGAACCATCGTCAAAGTGTATCTGATGGCGGTGCTGGTGTACGGGTCATTGGCCCTGTTTATCTCGCTGCCGTTGGGGGCTTATGTGGCTTTCAGCGCCGCCGGTTACTTTCTGGGCATCTTCAACATCGATCACAGCACCTTTGAGTTCTCCACGCGGGCGGTCGTTATTCAGGCGGCGGCGGCGATCGCGGTGCCGCTGCTGGCCGCGCTCATCCCGGTTTTCAACGGGGCAATGGTTACGGTGCGTGCGGCCATCGCCAGCTACGGGTTAGGCGGTAATTTCGGCGCCAGCCGCCTCGACCGGGGCATCGAGCGGCTCAGCCGGCGGTTTCTGTCGGCACCCAATGCGATGGCCCTGGCCAATGTATTTCGGCGCAAAGGACGGTTGGGACTGACCCAATTGGTCCTGATCACAGCCGGTACGCTCTTTTTGATGGTGATGACCCTGTCCAATTCCATCCAATTGACCGTCGATAACGAGTTGGCCCGGCGCGACTACCAAACCCGGCTTCAGTTTGAAGACAACCAGCGCATCGACCGTATTGTCAGAATGACTAAGTCGCTGCCTGAGGTTAGCCAGGCTGAACTTCGCTTCCAGCAGCCCGCCTCGATTCTGCGGGCCGGCCAGGCCACCAAAGAAGCCGGCACAGGGGGTATGCTGATGGGTGTACCGGACGGCAGTGATATGATTCTGCCGCGAATTGTAGCCGGTCGCTGGTTACGGATCGGTGATGATCGGGCCATAGTGATGAACGAAGAGACAGCCGAAGATAACGGCATCGCGCTGGGTGATCAGGTGACGCTTAACCTGGGCGAGCTGGGCGACAGCAAATGGCAGGTGGTCGGTTTTTACCGGGTGCTGTCGGTTGTGCCGGAGCCGGATCGAGTTTACGCGCCGCAAGAGGCGATTTTCAACGCCACCACCAAGCATAACGTGGGCCAGGTGTTACTCGTTCGGACGCACGTCGCCACCCCGGCTACCGCGGCCGCAGTCACGGCCCACCTGAAGGACATGTTCGAGCAGCGTCACTGGGAAGTAGACGACACCCAGACTATCTACGAAGATCGGTCGTTCTTTGATAATTTCTTTGCCCAATATTTAGGCATGCTCTTTGGCCTGGCCTTCATCATGGCCATCGTCGGGGGCATCGGTCTGACCGGCTCGCTGTCGATCAGTGTGGTGGAGCGCACCAAGGAGATCGGCGTGATGCGGGCAATCGGGGCCAAGACGCCGGTGCTGATGCTGATGTTCATTTTGGAGGGCGTGCTGCAAGGGCTGGTCAGTTGGCTCGTGGCCGTGCCGATCTCGTTTGTGGTTGGCCGCCCGCTGGCGAATGTGGTCGGCCAGGCGATGTTTAGCATCAATCTGGATTACCAGTACGATCTGCAAGCCGTTCTGATGTGGTTGGGGCTGGTGGTGGTCATCGCCATCCTGGCCTCGATTATGCCGGCCCGCAGCGCGGTGTCGATCAGTGTGCGCGAGAGTCTGGCTTATGCGTAGGTTGATTTTGGTCGCGGTTGGCGTTTATTAAGTTTGATGAGTTAGTGGCGCTGGTGAGTTTTAGGTCTGGTCATAGTGAGAATTGCAAAAAGCCTGGTTAACCACCAGGCTTTTTGATGTTGGCGCAGGAAAAAGTTAAGTAAAGCTTTGGCATGTTTTCTTAAATTGGTTATAGTTAAATATAAGATAAGTTAGGATTGGCTTTGCCAACGAGTAATTATCAAATAAGAGCCTTTATTATGAACAACCGTAGTCCCAATTTATCGTCTCAAGACCAAACCGCTTTCGAAAATGATGGGTTGATTGTCATTGATGATGATGATATTGAACTAACCGCTGACAGCAAGCAAACTGATAGCACCTGGAAAGTTCTCATCGTAGATGACGATCACGAGGTCCACGACGTGACCAAGTTAGCCCTACGGCGCATTGTTTTTCAAAACAAGGGGATTGAGTTCCTGTCGGCTTATTCAACCGGCGAAGCGATCGACTTGCTCAAGGCGTACCATGATATTGCCGTTATCTTGCTGGATGTGGTTATGGAGGAGAAAGATTCCGGCTTAAAAATAACCCGGTTCATTCGTAATGATCTAAAAAACCAACTCATTCGCATCGTCTTACGTACAGGGCAACCCGGTGAAGCACCGGAAGAGTCGGTTATTGTTGACTACGGGATTAATGATTACAAAACCAAGTCGGAGTTGACCCGGCGCAAACTCTTTACGATGATTATCGCGGCGCTGCGATCTTACGGTGATCTAATTACCATTGAGCAGAACCGGCAAGAGCTGGTAAATTTATATGCCGACCTGCACGAGAGCCATCTTCAATTACAGCAAGCCAAAATCAATGAGGAACAAGCCAATCGCGTCAAATCCGATTTCTTGCGGGTCATGAATCACGAACTGCGCACCCCGCTCAACGGAATAATCGGAATGTCGGATATTTTGTCTGAAGAGATTTATGGTCAATTGAGTGAAGGGCAAAGTCGGACTATTTCCATCTTGAAGCGGAGCGCGCACCACTTATCTGATTTAATTAGAGATATTTTGGAGTTTGCCAATATTGAAGCGGACACGCTGCAGCTAAAGCTTAAAACGGTAGATGCGGCCAAAGTTGGTCAAGAGGCGGTCCAGTTGGTCAAACAGGCTGCTGATAATAAAGATGTTCAGATTTCCTTCGAAGCTGAGGAGGAGATTACGCTGCAAGCCGATCCGGTCCGCTTGAAACAGATCTTGATTAATCTGCTCGACAATGCCATCAAATTTACTCCCTCCGGTGGCCAGATGGGGCTTAAACTTCAAAACTTAGCGCCACAGCAGCAGGTCGAATTCACTGTCTGGGATACCGGCATCGGCTTTGACCCGGCGACTTTGGAGAATTTGTTCAAGCCGTTTGTTCAGGCCGACAGCTCTAATACCCGGCATCATGAAGGTCTCGGGATCGGTCTGACTCTGGCCGATCGCCTGGTCAAGATGCACCAGGGCACCATTACGGTGGAGAGTATAAAAGGCCAGGGCAGCTGCTTTACCGTCTTGCTGCCCTGGCAAACATAATTAGTTGGTTGGCTGGTTGGTTGGTTGGTTGATCAGTTTGTAGTAATGGCTTTAGCCGTTCCCTTTGATAGGACCGCTTAAGCGCTCACTACGAACCGAAATTACTCGACTGGATAAGCGACCACAATCAGCCGATGGGTAGCCCCTGGCCGGGCGCACGTTACCAAAGTCAAGCGTTCGTCGTTAGTCGGCGCGATCCAACGGGCGTTTTCTATCCGCGTTTCAATCGATGCCCCTTTTTCTTGAAGCAGCAGCTTATTCGTGACCATATAGTGACGGGTCTGTCCTTCCGACACAAGAGTAATCTCATCACCGATGTTTATTTGATGAAGTTTTTGAAAAACCCGGGCTTTGGCGTCGCTATGCCCGGATAATACGGTATTACCCACCTGGCCGGGTCTGGCCGAAAGGTTATGCCAGCCCACATAACTATCTAACACATTCCAGGTGAAGTAGGTGGTACCGTTAACCACCACCGGAATAATTCCGACGGGCTGAATTTCTTGACTCAGCCCAATAGCCGGTACCGATATTTGAGTTGGAGAGCCGTCTGGTAGTTGAGGGCTATCCGCCTGTGTCAAACTAAAACACAAGAAAGCAACAATTACTGCAAGTGTGGTTGATATACAAAAGCGAGTTAAAGTAGTACTAATACATTGGTTGTTCATGGTTCCCTTCCTGGTTCTGAAACAAGTTGGGACCAACCAACACTGGAAAACAACAAGCGCCCTCAAATAAACATGTCTTCCTCCCCGGAAGCCCAAAATTGAGGGCGCTTTTTATATAAAATCAAATTAAACTATGTTTTAAAGAACGGTTGCCGCCGATCTTCCCCGACTTCGGCTGCAAACTTATACGATCATTCTATCGGATTTGGCGGTTATTTCAATAGAGTAAAAAGTCCTATTTCTAAGGCCAAAACACCCTCACTTAAACGTTTACCGTTTGCTTATGACGCCCGTATTCTTGATAATTACATGGCTCAAATCCGATATTAAAGGTATAATTATAAAGCTAACCCCTTTTAACAGCCGGTATTTCCCACTTGTTGTGAACTTGCTCCTGCCTAAATGGCAAGCCAGCCGAGCTTCTTCGCCATGTGAGAAATACGCTGAATTTAGAATGCAGTCCCTTAAGACCTCTGGTCAGTGTGACGATTACTTAATTTTCAATAAGGAAATCAAATGAACCTACTTCAAGATTTTCATGGACCCAATGCCGGCTACATCTTAGAACTTTACGAGCGTTATCAACAAGACCCCAACTCGGTTGATCCCGAAACGCGAGCCTACTTCAAAGAGTGGACGCCCACCACTAATGGTGCGCCGGCCCCGACCATAGCGGCTCCGACCATTAACACCGACAAACTCGTCGGTGCGGTCAATCTGGCTCAGGCCGTCCGCGAGTATGGTCATCTGGCGGCTCAGCTAGATCCGCTCGGCACACCGCCCCCCAGCGACTCGGCGCTGGACGAAGCTTATTATGACCTTACTGACGATGATCTCCGTCAGCTACCGGCCAGTTTAATCGGCGGGCCGGTTGCCGAGCACAGTGACAACGCCCTGCAAGCCATTGGCCGGCTGCGCCAAATCTACTCGTCAACCATCGGCTATGATTACGACCACATGCGCCAGTTTGAAGAGCGCAGTTGGCTGCGCCAGGCAGCGGAGACCAGCCGCTTCCGGCCCTCGCCGGAGCAAGATAATTATGCCGCCCTGTTGCAGCGGCTGACCGAAGTCGAAATCTTCGAGCGGTTTTTGCACCGGACCTTTCCCGGCAAAACACGCTTTTCGATTGAAGGGCTGGATATGATGGTGCCCATGCTCAACGAGATCATCGGGCGGGCCTCACACGCCAAATTCCGCACCATCTTGTTGGGCATGGCTCACCGCGGCCGTTTGAACGTGTTGACGCACGTGCAAGACAAAGATTACTCCGAAATTTTGGCCGAGTTCAAAGATCCCATCACCAGTGAAAATGCCGTAGCCAAATATATCGCTACGGGCTGGACCGGCGACGTCAAATATCACAAAGGGGTGATGCACACCCTCCGTCCCGACGAGGCAGAGCCGGTAGTGGTGTCGATGGCCCCCAACCCCAGTCACCTGGAACTGGTCAATCCGGTGGTGGCCGGTATGGCCCGGGCGGCCGGCACCAAAGTAGACCATCCTGGCCCGGCTGAATTCAAGCCCGGCCTATCGCTGCCGATTCTCATCCACGGCGATGCCTCGTTCTCCGGTCAGGGGATTGTGGCTGAAACCTTCAACCTCCGCTATCTCCGGGGCTACGATGTGGGCGGGACGATCCATATCATCGCCAACAACCAGCTCGGCTTTACGGCCGAACCCGACGACTCGCGCAGCACCCTCTACGCCAGTGATGTGGCCAAAGGCTACAAAGTGCCCATCGTCCACGTCAACGCCGATGATCCGGAAGCCTGCCTGGAAGTGGCCCGTCTGGCGATTGGCTACCTGCTCGAGTTCGGCAAAGATTTTGTGATCGATCTGATCGGCTACCGTCGCTATGGCCACAACGAAGGCGACGAGCCCCGGTTTACCCAGCCGCTCATGTACAAAAAGGTGGACGAACACCCCACCGTGCGCGAATTATGGGCCAATCGGCTGGTTGAGCAAGAGCTGATTAAGGGCGAACAGGCCCAAGAGATGGTTGACAGCCAATTCAACAAACTGCAAGAGATTATGAACAAGCTCGATCCTCAGGAGAGTATTGTTGAGCCGGAGCCAGAACCCCCGCCCCCTGGCGCGGCTAAGAAAGCGCACACCGCCGTGCCCATCGACCGCCTGCGAGGGCTGCACCAGTCGCTGCTGGAGCTGCCGGAGGGGTTCACCCTCCACCCCCGGCTGAGCCGCATTCTCAAGCCCCGCCATTCGGCTCTGGACGATTTAGCGGAAAGCAAGGTCGATTGGGCCATGGCCGAAGCGCTGGCCCTGGCCTCCATCCTGGAAGAGGGCATCGCCATCCGCATGACCGGGGAGGATGTCGAGCGCGGCACGTTCAGCCACCGGCACGCCGTGCTGCACGATGTCGAAACCGGCCAGCAGTACGTGCCGATGCAGCATTTGCCGCAAGCCGGCGCCGCTTTTGAAATCGTCAACAGCCCGCTGACGGAAAACGGGGCGGTCGGCTTTGAGTACGGCTATAACATTCAGGAACCGGATCGCCTGGTGATTTGGGAAGCCCAATACGGCGACTTTATCGACGGCGCGCAGCCGGTTATCGATGAGTTTATCGTCTCCGGGCGGGATAAGTGGGGGCAGACGCCGTCGCTGGTGCTGCTGCTGCCTCACGGCTACGAGGGCGCCGGCCCGGACCACTCGACCGGCCGGCTGGAGCGATTCTTGCAAATGGCCGCCGACATCAACATGCGCATCGCCAACTGCACCACCTCGGCCCAATATTTTCACCTGCTGCGCCGGCAGGCCGTGCTGCTCAAAACCGACCCGCTGCCGCTGATTATCCTGACGCCCAAGAGCCTGCTGCGCAACCCGCTGGCCGCCTCGCCGCCCCAAGATTTTGTCGAGGGCATCTGGCA
>JAGRCC010000356.1 GCA_020433785.1 Anaerolineae bacterium | reverse complement strand
TGGATGAGGTTGAGGTCGGCGGCTTAACGGGTGAAAACGGGGCGGGAGAAGTCAGCAACATCACCCCCGACGAGTTCACGTCTGTCTAAAGTAACCGGTAACGTCTCATATTTGGGGTAATGTAGGACAAACTCAAGTTTGTCCTACAACAACCCCGCATTTTGAGACGTTACTTATCATCTGCCAAAATCCCACGTGAAAGGGGGTGATTTATATGAGCGTCTCACTAAAATCAGGAGAAAGCCAAGAGTCGCTGCTCAAGCGCTTCCGCAAAGAGATCATTAAGGCTCGCATTTTGAGCACTTATCGCAAAAAGCGATGGTTTGTTTCCAAAGGTGAACAGCGCCGCATTGCCAAACAACGTGCCATTCGCAAGGCCCGACGCAAGATGATGCGTCGGAACAATTACTAGGTTTTTCAGTGTATGAGTAAAAGAGGGTGATTGACTCACCCTCTTTTTTGTTTTATGATAACAACATAACGATCCGACCGCCTCGCTACCAACGTTTTGGTTGCAAATTGAACCCGTTTAGATACCATTTAACAAATAATTTGCATCCAACCTAATTCTATGCTTTCATGTAGAGTGAAACTTACCCTAATTTAGCAAACCAACTGTGTTTATCCCCATTTATATTCCATTACACGTAAAAGGAGCCACATAAATGAGTAACATGACGCTGGACGAGTTGTGTGTTAACACTATTCGAACCCTGGCTATTGATGGGGTTCAGAAAGCAAACTCAGGTCACCCCGGCATGCCAATGGGCATGGCTGATGCGGCCTATGTGCTGTGGACACAATTCCTCCGGCACAATCCCAAAAACCCCGACTGGTTTAACCGAGACAGGTTTATTCTGTCGGCGGGACATGGCTCGATGCTGCTGTACAGCTTATTGCATCTGACCGGATATGACCTACCATTAGACCAGCTCAAACAATTTCGCCAGTGGAACAGCCTGACGCCCGGTCACCCTGAGCATGGCCTGACTCCCGGGGTAGAAACAACCACCGGCCCGTTGGGGCAGGGTTTTGCCAACGGTGTGGGTATGGCCATTGCTGAAGCCTTCATGGCGGCCACCTTCAATCGAGACGGCCATCAGATTGTCGATCACTACATCTACGCGATTGTGAGTGATGGTGACATAATGGAAGGCATCTCGCACGAAGCCGCGTCGATGGCCGGCCATATGAAGCTGGGCAAGATCATTTATCTTTACGATGACAACCACATCAGTATCGATGGCAGCACCGACTTGGCCTTTACCGAAGACCGGATGAAGCGGTTTGAAGCTTACCACTGGCATACCCAACAAATCGACGGGCATGATCGGGTGGCGGTAGCCGAAGCCATCAAAGCGGCCCAAGCTGTTACCGACAAACCCTCGATTATCGCCTGCCGGACCACTATCGGTTTTGGCAGCCCCCATAAGGCTAATTCCGCCGAAGTCCACGGCTCTCCGCTTGGTGTAGAGGAAGTCAAACTGACCAAAGCCGCTTACGGTTGGGACTATGAAGAACCGTTTTATATTCCCGATGAAGCTTTGGCCCACTTCCGCGAGGCCGTCGAGGCCGGGGCTGAATGGGAAGCTGACTGGAAAAAAACCCTGCAAGCTTATGAGCAAGCGCTGCCTCAAGAGGGAAAAATGTTCCGCGAGGCGCTGTCCGGGGAACTGCCCGAAGGCTGGGATGACGGTTTACCTGTTTTTCCGGCGGACGCTAAAGGGATGGCCACCCGCGCCGCCTCCGGCAAGACGCTCAACGCTATCGCGCCGGCCCTGCCAACCCTCATTGGCGGGTCGGCCGATTTGGCCCCCAGCAACAACACCATGCTCAAAGGCTATGATGCCTTTGACCCTAGCCATCGTGCCGGCCGCAACTTCCATTTTGGCGTTCGCGAGCATGCGATGGTCGGCGCGCTCAACGGGATGGCGCTACACGGCGGGGTGATCCCTTACGGCGGCACCTTCCTCATCTTCTCAGACTACTGCCGGCCTTCCATTCGATTGGCGGCCCTATCTCACATTCCGATCACTCTGGTCTTTACCCACGATAGTATTGGCCTGGGCGAAGACGGCCCCACCCACCAACCGGTCGAGCACCTGGCCGCCTTACGAGCCATACCGAACTTAACGGTCATCCGCCCGGCCGACGCCAACGAGACAGCCCAAGCCTGGAAAGTCGCCCTGGAAAAACGCGACGGACCGGTGGCGCTGATCCTCACGCGGCAGAATTTGCCCGTTTATGATCGCAGCAGGATGGGCGACGCGGCCAACCTCAACAAAGGGGCTTATGTGTTATTAGATACTGACCGCATCTACCCGGATGTGTTGCTGCTGGCTACCGGCTCCGAGGTCCAATTTGCTGTTGAAGCGCACGCCAAATTAGCCGAGCAGGGCATCGGCGCGCATGTAATCAGTATGCCCAGTTGGGAACTATTCGAAGAGCAGCCGGATGAATATAAAGAGTTCGTGCTGCCGTCGTCGGTCAAAGCCCGGGTCGCTATCGAGGCGGGCGTCTCGATGGGCTGGCAAAAGTATGTCGGCCCTCAGGGTACCATCATCGGTCTGGACCGCTTTGGCGCCTCCGCACCCTACAAAGAGATTTATGAGCATCTCGGCTTTACCACCGATAACGTGGTACTTCGTGCCCTGGAAACAATCGACAAATCAAAGAAATAGACGTGGGGCAAGGTGGCAGGATAGCAAGGTAGCAGGGCGGCAGAGTAGCAGAATGGCCGTATTGAAAAGTCGTGAAATCACAAAACTTCAAACTTACGACTTCGCGACCTCGTCAGCCTGTCACCTTGTCACCTTGCAACTTTGCAACATTGCGACCCTGTAACCCTGTAAAAAATGAACATAGAAGCGCTAAAAAAACAAGCCGCCGAAAAAGCGGTGGAACAAGTTCAAAGCGGGATGGTTTTAGGCTTGGGAACGGGTTCGACCACACGCTACGCCATTATAAAAATCGGAGAGCTGTGGCAAGCCGGGGACCTAACCGATATTGTCGCCCTACCAACTTCGGAGAAAACGGTGGAATTGGCCCAGTCATACGGCATTCCGCTGACGACACTCGACCAGCAGCCCAAACTCGATCTGGCGATCGACGGGGCAGATGAGGTCGATCCGCAGTTAAATTTGATCAAAGGGCATGGCGGCGCGCTACTGCGTGAAAAGATGGTCGAATCGGCGGCGGCTCGTTTTATTGTGGTGGTTGACAGCAGTAAAATCGTCAGCCAATTGGGAACCCGCTATGCCTTACCCATTGAAGTGGTTAAGTTTGGTTGGAAGGCCCAAATTC
>JAGRCC010000355.1 GCA_020433785.1 Anaerolineae bacterium | reverse complement strand
GCGCGGGTTTTATGCGGCGCTGGCCGCCGGAACAGCTTTAGGTGCCTTGCTGCTGGGACGTTGGCTGGCCCGTCCCAAAAAATCACTATCAAACCAACGGAGTTCAGTGCCCACCTTGACCGGGCAGCTTCAACTTGATCCCATCCCCGCCGGCCAATTAAATGACCAGCAATGCTCCGACTGCCGGACAACGGCCCGCGATAAACGAGGCCTCTGGTATGCCATCCGAGGTTCAACCTATTGCCAGGATTGCGCGCCCACAGCCGCCCGCGAGGGCGGTTTTAGTTTGGGTGTGCCTTCGACAAGTATGAAAAGTGGCGTCGTCTTTAACCCCGATGACACCCCCTCGGTTGCGATCAAACTCAAGCCTGGAGGGGTCAGAGTCGGGGTGGCCCAGCTTGAAGGTTTCACCGTGTTGCGAGCACGTGATCGTCAGGAAACCGGCTTGACCATTACCCCTGCAGTTAAAATTGATGGCAGCGGGCAGATGCAGGTGAACAAAAACTCCTGGTTTGTGAATTATGACCGGGTTGGCCAGCCGGTAGGTGGCCCGTTTCGGACCCGGCAGGAGGCAGGAGGGCTGGCTTCTGAACTGGCGCGCTTCGATTGGACCCGAGCAATTGAAGAATTTAGCGATGAGGAAATCAGGGGGTCGGTTAGATTAGCCAATAATTACAGGGAAACTCTGAGGTTTGGAAAATATATGGCTACTATCGAGAAATCCTAATAATGATGATAGGTTAAGAATCTGTTTTAGTTTACCGTGGAGCCATTTGCAAAAAATACTTCTAGCGCCGCGCCGCAAGAATTTGGACACCAAAATTCAATACTGCAATCAGAATCATCAACAAGGGTAGCCAGTGTTCATAACCCAAGAAGTAGAGAACGACAAAAATATACAATCCCAAAAAGAAGGCTTTTTGGATAAGAGAGGTAGGTTGTCGTGAAATCGGATTAATTTCTCCTCGCTTGAGTATAGCCAACATTAAATGGTGCCCAATCTTGATCGCTTCGGACAACTTCTCGATGAGCGAGTGAGCCTAAGTCACCGTCAATGACCTCGTAACGATGTTCACCTATGACCATACGGAGTAAATCAGATATTACAATCGCAGCAGTGACGGCTCCAACAAACGGCGCACCCACCGTACGATCAGCCAGCAGCGTAAGCCCACACTCATCCAGCCCTTTGGCTAATAATGCTTGGTAAGCAGGATGGCCAGTGAGGTCATCAGCGGTCGATGCCTGCTCATCGCCGCTCCAAATTGCCTGAGATGAGCGGGATGCAGGAAAAGAGTGAGTTCTAAAGGTCAGAAATCCGCGAGGCCCTCGCCCTAAACCCGCTTCGATGATGCGCTTGAAGCCTACTCCCTCAAGGGCCGAGCGAGCCGCCATATTGTCAACGCCGCATAACGCAACTTGCGGCTCATCCGGGCTAACAGTGAAATTGTCCGAGAAATAGCGCTCTTGAATGGCTGTTGAGAAGCCTCGGTCTTCACACCACTGAGCCATTGCTCGTGTCTTTTTTTGGTCCAGAAGGCTAACATTTGTTAGTAATGAAGTGCTGTCGTTGGCTCGTACCAGCGTATCGTAGTCTTGTAAAACCAGTTGGACATCTTTTGGGTTGGCGTATGGCAACAGTCCTAGCAGCCATAGATAGGCTTGCCCCAAGTGGCCCAGGCCAATTACCCACAGTCGCGATGGCAGCAATTCGAGAACAGGTCCAGGTTCAGCACTAAGCCAAGATATTTTTGGCTCTGGTTGCCAGAGCGATAAACCGACATCGCGTCTGCCAGCTAGAATGTTACCGCGAAGAAACTGGAAAGTCTCGGAAACGCCTAAGGCTCCAGCGAGGACACCCGCTGGTATGAATTCCTGCTGTTCGGATAAACGTCGGGTTTCTCCTAGTGGTATGATGCCTCCGGACCAGCCATTAAATGTAGCCTGGACGACGAAATCCCCGATACCCTGTGCCTCTCGAACATCGCCAATAATGAGACGAGGGACTTCTGGTAGAGGTGCATTCACAATATGCCCCTGTAAGTCAATTATGGCCTCACCCATGGTTCGACAGTGTTTCCAGGGAAGTAGTAGGTCTGCATCGAGCTTGCCGGATACATATACTCCGCCCAAACAGCAACGCCTAGCAGTATTAACAGCCGTTAAGAGGGCTGCTTGTAAAGTAGGTGACGTTGCTACATCAGGACCGACAATAATCATCAACCTGTACTTGGCAAACAGCCTTTCGGCCTCAGCGATAGAGGTCGCTTCTCCACTGTCCACGGCTATTTTGACACCCCGATGTAGATTATCGCCCAAATTTGAGACATTCATTCTTACCCCCAAAATCCTATGTAGAAAAAGCGGTTGGCCTGGGGCCCTGAGAGATTGCGCCATTGATGCTCGCCCAAATATTGGTAGACCCCTAACTCATTAGGGGAAACCAATCGCTGGGCAAAGTCTGGAACAATCAGAGCAATGTGACCTGAAGTGGCAATCATGGGATGCCTTTGGTCAGCACTGCTTTGTCGGGCCAGGCCAGGGTGGGTATGAATGTCGGCCACGACACTAAGGCGGGTGGATCGACATTCTTCCCAAAGCGGTCCATATCCGGCTCCGTTAAAGATCACAATCCCTGTGTCGAGACAGGCCGGGTCTAAGTCATCGTAGAAAACGAACTGAGTAATGACCCGGCGTTGGCCGTATTGCTGGCCAAGCAAAAATGCTCCGCTCTCCCGCCGACCTTGCCCTCGATGGCGAAGCTCGGTCAGTCCTTGTTGCCACAATTTGGAGGAGCAACTGAGTTGATATTTAGGCGCGATGCATGCCCGTATAATCTTCCGAATTGAGAAGGTCATAAACTGTCCGTAGATACAACGTTATGTCCTTATCCGCTGACCAGATCAAGGACGGATATTTGGTCTGCCACGCACCATGCCCCTCGATGGCGACCCGGTCACAAGGGAGATAGAGGCTTTGCCCATTTTTCCAATTGGACCTGAAGACTTGAGGGATGCGCTGGCGACCCGCGGGCCACTGATCGATGGTTAGCGGTGTTTTTTGTTGACAATCCCAGAGTCGAGCCGTTGGTGCTACCTGCGGATAGTTGCTACAATCGAACCGCAGAATATATTCATGCGGACTATTTGGGCGCGGTGCGGCACTCACACCAATGAGGACCTGGGGCCATTCAATAGAAATAAGCCGCCACTTTTTCCTGTCAAGACCGTTCTGGAATGGCCCTTGTTCGAGGTGTGACCGAAATACTCGCTCGTCCGGTGTCATAAAATTAGCCTTCGATGCGCTGTTCAGGCACCAGATCGAAACAGATGCTGCAATCTGAGCAGCTAACCAGAGTCCCGATATGAGTATCGGCATCCGGACGAATAGTCGAGCCGCAGATCTGGAGAACATGTTCGGTAGCATCAACTGGGGGTAAACCAAATTCCTTCACCGCCCATCTCTTAACACGTTTTATGGTGGTGCCTGGACCAAATTTACGGTTTTCTTGTTTGCCGTTAAAATTGACGCTAACTTCAACCCTGCGGCAGCGATGGATATGTACTCGACTCCGTTGGCCTATCCCTGCTTGATCGAGTTTCTTTTCCACCGGCACATCTGTCTCATCATCCTCGATGAAGATGACCGGCACATCGTCTGCATCCAAATTAAGACCATGGGCTTTAGCCGCATCAATAATATCGTTCATCGTACCATCGCTAGGCACCTGTACCAGTGTAATTTGAGGAATACCCTCACCTTGTAGAAAAATTTCAGTTGTTGACATGATTTTACTCTCTTCTCCTAATTTGATTATAAAAAAACAGAGCTTGTTTGCTCTGCTTCATCGCAAATGAACCATTCAAGGCGCTTATTTATCTTTGGTAGGACACTATCTTTTCCAAGCACAACGTCTCAGATTATCTAAGTTGTTATCAGAGACGGCGTCTGACGTCGAGCGAATGTGTGTTTTTTTGCATTGGGAACAGACATATTTTTGGACTTGAGCGATTTTGCCGCTCTGCTCACCTTTTGTATAAAAAGTATGACCTTGATCCAAACTGGTCAAAACTTCTTCAAGCGTCCGGCGTTGCGTGGCTTTACTGGCATCGACTCCAGTTCCAACAGCAACGATGTGAGCATGATTGTTGGGATGAGTTGTGGGTTTCTGCTCTGTGCAAACAATACGATATGAACTCATTTCAGTACCTCGATTACTCGTTATTATATAACGCCCGTTATAGTACCATAAAAACGGACTGTTGTCAATATAACGTCAAAATCCGTCCGTTATATTGACATTTGATGGTCAGCTATCATATAATAAGATGTTCTTAGTTGGAAAGTAAAACATAATTTGTTGAAAGGTTACTATGACTGAGCACACCCCCTATAAACCAATTGGCCCTCGTGTTCGGGAGCTACGCCAAAAAAAGGGCTGGAGTTTAACTAAGCTGGCCAATGAGGCTGGAATATCCCGAAGTTACCTTGCCCAAATTGAGTATGGAGAGAGTACGCCTACTCAGGAGAAAATTCAGCAGTTGGCTAATGCTTTGGGAGTTTTGCAGAGCGACCTACTGGGGGAAAACTCCCAAGAAATTGAGATCCCCGAGAGTTTACGTGCCTTTGCCACAGAAATGGGGTTAGAGTCGGCATCTAAAGAAATCCAGATGCTTTCCCAAATTGAGTATCGGGGTAAAAGACCAAGTACTATTGAAGAATGGAAGGTTATCTATAGCGTAATTAGGGGATTATTGGATGAAAGACCCTATGAATGAGTGAGGTACTTTTGGAATTCTCAAGTAATATATCCCAGGTAGCAACAGATTTTTTGAAGCAAACTGACGAGACGCACATGGAAAAGCTCTTTCGATCATTTGCAGACTTTTTATTGAGTTCCTCCAACGTTGATTGTTTACCGGTAAATCTGGCCAAAATTAGGAGAAAACATAACTTTAAGAAACACTTTGCTCAGGATATAAACCAGAGAGGGTTTCTGTTGGGAAATAATATTTTCATCAAAGGTGAGGATAGTAGGGTTGTACAGCGATTTACAGAGGCTCATGAGATGATGGAGGCATTGTATTTAGCTCTTAAGGTTGAGAGGCCACGTAGATTTTCTGATGATGAATGGACAAATTTTTTGAAGAGCAAAGAGGGTTTGTGTAATTCAGGAGCGGCAGAATTATTAATGCCTACTCATTTTTTCTTGCCAATTGTAGAAGCAAATGGCATTGGCTTAGCTACTGGGAGTGAGTTGGCCTCGCTTTGTAAGACATCGTTGACCGCCACTATTCGTCAGATGGTTTATTCAGATGTAAGTTCGTGTGTTTTTGGCTATTTACAGGAAGGATATAGAAAGTCTGAACAAGCACTGATAGATGCTGGTAAGGGATCAAATTTAAAACCCAAATTACGAGTGTTTAGGGGCTGGCGCTCACCCCACACCGAAGAATTCCTATGTACAAATGAATCGTTTGCCGAAAACACCTCTTTTTATGAAACATTGAGAGCCAATATTTCAGGGGATATTAAATATAGTCGCGATAAACTCGATCTAAAGAAATTTAGAGGGGTATTTGATACAGAGTCTATGTTGGTGATGATTAATGACATCCGCACAGTGCTTGCCTTTATTCACCTGAATTAGCTTCAATCCATATGGTTTGCCACACCTAGAGGAATGGTAATTTGATTTACCATCGGTACGGAGAGCCTTCTGTGCCAATATAAGCGGGACAACTATTTGCTCTGTTTTAAAATTGGAGTTTGCTTAGTAAAACTCATCAAGCGTGATCAAGGAGCACGTCCCTCATTTGTGTGGCACTTTGATAACGATCCTTCGCTTTGTACTCGACGGCCTTTAAAATTATTGCCTCAAGCGCTTCTGGAATTTTGGGATTTAATGAGCTTGGCGGTACTGTATGGTGAGAAAAAGGCTTCTCCCGGCGCGGATCACGGCCAGTGAGGAGCTGGTGTAGGGTTATGCCTAACGCGTAAATGTCGCTACGTGCGTCAGAATAACCGATATATTGTTCTGGTGGGGAATAGCCCTCGGTGCCGATCAGGGGTAACTCTCGGCCGGGTCGATAGGGTTCGACAATGCCAAAATCGATTAGACGTGCCCTATTCTCTTGATCGATCATTACGTTGTTTGGTTTCAGGTCACGCAAGATAAGCGGTTCCGGTTTCTGGCCGTGAAGATAAATGAGGGCGTCACAAATCTGAAGTGCCCATTTGACCACCATTGTCACCGGTAGAAATCTCGGTTGTTCATCTAATAAATCTTCCAGGTTTTTTCCGTCGATGTACTCAAGCACAAGGTATGTATAGTCTGCTGTTTGACCCTGTCCATAACATTTGACAATGCCAGGATGAGCCAACTCAGTCATTAACGCTGCTTCGCGTTTGAACATTCTGGCGAACCAATCAAATTTTTTGATTGCGTCAGGATTCGCCACCTTAAGCGCGACATCGTGATCATGATCTGGGTCGTAGGCCAGATAAACTGCCCCCATGTCGCCGGCTCCAAGCCGCTTCTTTACTTGGTAGCGATCAATGGTGGCCGGCATATCTATAATGGGCATCAACACCTGCTCATCAGAGGCGATGTCTATTGCTTCACCCAGACAAGCCGCCAGCGTACCGGCCAACTCGCGGGCAGATTTGACCAGACCCGCATGCCCAATATCCTCCGCAATTTCCAGAGCCTCCTTATTTAGGGTGTCGGCCCGCGCAACCTCGCCACGCAGAAATGCCAACTTGGCCAAATCAATACCGCTTGCCGCCAGGCCGGCCTTGTACCCCATGTCACGGTAGGTATTGTTGGCTTCTTGCAGGTACACTTCAGCTTCAGAAAAGTTGCCCGTGTACAGGGCGATGACTCCCGTATTGACCAACGATTGCGCGGCCCAAAACTTGTCGCCGGCGCCGCGACTCATCTCAAGGCTTTGGCGGGCGAAGTCAATGGCTTTGTCCGGCTGTCCCAAAAACCGATAGGTATAGGCCAATAAATAAAGTACTCTGGCGATATTAAAGCGATCGTTCGCAGCCCTGAAATGATTTAGACTGGTTTCAAAATAGGACAAGGCTTCGGCCGTCTCGTCGGCGTGCAGCGCAATCTCGCCCAGAATAGCCAATCCGGTGGCAATCACTTCCTGCTCACCATGCTGTTTTACAATGGCCAGCCCCCGTTCGATCTGGACCCGGTCAATCTCATCAGGCCCGGCAAAAAAGTACTCAGCCAGCAAAATCCGACCCCAAACGGGATGCGGCTTTTCCTGATCGCCGGGTGCCAGCCTATTTCGAGCTTGAAAGAAAAGTGCTTTAAACGCGTGGCTGCGACTACGGAAATAACAGAAATAGCCAAGACTGCGCAGCGATTGCCCAATGACGGCATAGTTCTTCTGGTCAAGGGCCCAGCGCCAGGCCGCTTCTACATTTTCAAAATCCGCGTCTATTTGGTCAAGCGCTTCTACCTGCTTCTTACCCTTTAAGTCAGCTTCCAGTTGATGTAAAAAGCGGGCGTAAAAAAGGGCATGACTGCGGCGAGCGGCCCCGGTTTTCCCAGAGGCCTTAAGCTTTTCAGCCGCAAACTGCCGCAGGAGTTCGTGCATTTCAAATCGACCCGGTGAGATAGGCTGTAACAGCGATTTGTTGACCAGGCTCATCAATAACGGCAGCGAGGCGCCGGCGATGAAGCGCGCGGCTGCCCGGCTACAGCCGCCGTGAAAAACAGAAAAGTTCTGAAATACCTCGCGCTCCTGCACGCTCAACAGAGTCCACGAGTGTTCAAAGACAGCTCGAATACTTCGCTGCCGGGCCGGGATATTCTGGCGTGATGTGGTCAGAATGTCGAGGCCGCGTTCAATCTTCTGAGCGATTTCTCGGCAAGAGAGAACCTTCAACCATGTCACAGCGAGCTCAATGGCCAAGGGCAAACCCTCGACCAACCGGCAGATGCGGATCACCTCAACCTGATCGGCGGCCAGCGAAAACTCTGCTTGTATCTGTTGTGCCCGGTGCAAAAACAACCGGATGCCATCGTACGTCTCGACTTCCGCCGCGCTTTCTATCTGGTCGAAAGAGATTGTTGATAGCGACTCGGGAACAGGCAGTCCACCAACGGCGCGAACCCACTCTTCCGTCAAGTCCAGATTTTCGCGAGATGTCACGAGAATTTTAAGCTGGGGGGCAGATGACAAAATATCGGACACCAACTTTCTACTGGCTGATGTTCGTTCTTGGTGCGACGTGGACAGCAGGTGTTCAAAGTTGTCCAACACCAATAACATTTCCCGCTGACGCAGATAGTTGAGCAGCTGGGATTTTGGCGATTCCTGTTCATAAAATGGAAACTGTATCGCTTCGGCAATGGCTGAAATGAGCGCGTCGACTGATCTGAGCGAGACCAGAGGGATAAAGTAGATCCCGTCTGAAAAAGCATGACTAACCTCGGTCGCAGCCTGAATAGCGAGACGTGTCTTGCCGACACCGCCCGGGCCTGTCAGCGTTACAAGGCGGCATGACGGGACCTTGGTGAGCAGGCGAGAAATTTCGGCCCGTTCTTCACCTCTACCGATAAAAGATGTCGGCTGCAGGGGAAGATTGGACATGGGTGGATGAGGATGGGAGGATGACGAGGAAAGGCTGGGGGTTATGGTGCTTTCCGCTCCGGATCGAATAGCGTTATAAAGCGCAATGGTCTCCTCTGAAGGGGGTACGTTCAGCTCGGTTACAAGCGTCTGCTGACAAATCTGGTATTGGTGTAAAGCTGCAGATTGTTGGCCGGTCTGGGCGTATAGTTGCATCAGCTGACGATGGGCCGGCTCGTGTAATGGATCTAAGGCTAACCGGCGCTGGCCGTAGCTGATAGCGGACTCGAACTCCGCATTGAGGCTGTGACCAACGACCAACCGCTCCAGCGCAGAGGCCAAGGTCTGGCGCAACCGCTCAACTTGAAAGTATTGCCAGGTATCAAACTCAGGACTGTTGCGTAGCGTGAAGCCGGCCATAAAATCATGGTGATATAACGCGACCGCTTCGGTCAAATGAGGCAGGCAGGCGGCGCAGACCTCGTCTGCTGAATGGCCATGCCTTGAACATGCCGCCATTTGATCTCGAAAGTGAGCCACATCCAGCCAAAACGTCTGACCCTGTTTCAAGCCAATTGTCTCCTCCTCAAGCTCCAGCCAGCTAAGACCAAGAACGGCCTTGAGATCTGACAGAACACGACGCAAGTTACCTCGAGCCCGGCTTTGATTGGAAGCCGGCCAAAGTAAGGTTGCCAATTCATCCCGGTGGTGAAGCTGTTGGCTCATAGCCAGATATGCCACAAAGGCCATTGCCTTGCGGCGACCGATTTTAACCAGCTTATGCTCGCGCTCCAGGCGAGGAGGGCCCAACAACCGTAGGCTCAATGTAGGCATGGCTTTCCTCTCTAACTGCTGATTGTAGCCAACTTAGCGCAAAAATCAATTGAATTTGAAGTGACATTGGCTTGGGACATTTTTTGGCACGCTTTTGGCACGGCGGCTGTGTTATGGTGAGGATACAACAATCAGTATGGAGAAAGTCGAATGTTGTATCGCAAAGTGAAGATTGACCGGCACCGGTTTCGGCAATGGCAGCGAATCAATTTGCCTTATGACTTCGCAAAAAGGAAAGTCAAACGGTCACATAGGTTAAAAGCAAAGCATCAATCAAAAGTAATTCTTGGTGTTGCAACCAATTCGAGAAAATATAGGGGACGGGTTTCATTGAGCTAAGAGACTCATTAGGACAACGATGCGATGGGAAACAAATTGAAGGTTGCTGCTATTCAAATGGATGTTACACAAGCACCTGTAGCGGAACGGTTGAGCCGGGCCGCAGATCTTATTTCCGAGGCGGCTGATGCCGGGGTGAAGCTTGCTGTCTTACCTGAGCTGTTCAACACAGGCTATGAATTTCACGAGCGTAACTATAACTTGGCTGAACCAATTGACGGTAAAACGGCCACGTGGATGAAGATGCAGGCCGCCCACCATAACCTTCATCTGGTTGGATCGTTGGCCTTGTTGGATCAAACTGATATTTACAATTCGGCGTTGATGGTGGCCCCGGATGGGCGTATCTGGCGCCACGACAAGAATTATATTGTACTCTGGGAACGGGCATATTTCCGAGAGGGAAACCAGATTACAGTAGCCGACACTGATCTAGGCAAGATAGGGCTGATGGTCTGCTCCGATACGCTGCGCCCGGATTTATGGGCCCGGTACGCGGGTCGGGTTCAGGCCATGGTGCTGATGTTTAGCCCAGGCGATCTAGACAAGGCCGAGTTACTTTTCCCTGATGGTTTTCGGCTTAAATACCCCGACTTTGAGGCGACCGTCCTCCCGTCTGACAAAGGTTCGACGGATGACGACGGCTGGTTTGCCCAAATCCAATGGATGCCCGTACCCATGGTTGCGGCCGGCCTAACCGGCGTGCTGCGTACGCGACTGCCGAAGCTGGACGTGCTGCTGCAATCGTCAAGACTGTCAGAGCGTGCTACTCAAGCATCCGAGGCATGGCTCGAAATGGCCTTGCCGGTGGCAACGGTGATTGCGGAATCGGAGGGCAGGATGTTGGTTCAAGGCACACTAACAGGTGATGGGGTTGTGCAGGCGGAGATTGAAGTGGCCGATACACCACCGCAACCCATAGGTCCACAGCCCAAACTGCATGTCGCTAAAGATCACATTGCCGGGCTGGTCAAGCCTATGTACCAGGCGAGCGTGCAACAAGAAGACCTATCGGCGAGGAATCGTTAAATGGAACTATCGCAGCTGATGGGCTGGGTTGGCTTTTTGACCGGGCTGTTAATTGGCCTGCCCCAGCTCATAAAAACGATTAAAACTAAACGGACCGGTGACCTGTCGGCCGCGACTTTTGCCCTTATTCTCATCACCGCATTTTGCTTTTTTGTCCGCGCCGTGGCCATTAACGAACTGAGCCTGATAGTCTACTACGCCTTTGTAATCTGCTCATGTTTGCTTCAGCTACTACTCATCTGGAAGTACAAAGATGGAGATATGAAGGCCAAAGTAACTCCTGGCGAGTGAGAGGATCGGATCATGCAAATGTTCAATTTAGGTAAAATTGAAATAACAGCCGCAGCCACGGCGGTCATAAAATCTACGCAGCGTACACCGCAGGCATATCTGGCCAGACATCAGCACGGTGACTGGGGCGCGGTCGATGACGGCCAGCGACAGGCCAACATGCTGGCTCTTCAACATAGGCGGCAGATCGATTCAATCTACAAGGTAGACGGTCAGCCCGACCTGCTGGTTAGCACCAGCGCCGGGCGAGATTGTACCCAAATTCTGCTGGCCATCGAACATCGCAGCCTGGACGTCAGCGCGGTCGAGGGCTATGCGCTTTGGGCAAGCTCATATGACGGAGGCCACAATCCCCTGATCGTCGTTGAGCAGCCTCGCGTTGAGGCCCTGCTAGAGCCGCTGTCATTTACAACCGTCTTAGATGTGGGTTGCGGCACCGGTCGCCACGCCTTGCAGTTAGCCCGGCAGGGGGTCGCGGTTACGGCTATCGACCAGTCGCCGCACATGTTGGCTGTCGCCCGGCAAGCCGCCGATCGAGATGAATTAAGCATCGATTTTCAATGCCGCTCACTTGAAGATGGACTTCCTTTCGAAGCCTGTCAGTTTGATCTCCTGGTCTGCGCGCTGATGTTGTGCCACGTCCCTGATCTTGCCGGCGCTATTCAGGAATTTCACCGCGTTTTGCAGCCCGGTGGTCATCTCCTGATCACCGACTTTCATCCTGAGGTCATTCATCAGGGCTGGCGCACGTTTGTTGATAGACCTGGCATGACCTATCTCTTGCCCAATATGGCACATAGACGGGCCGACTACCTGGATAATGTGCTGACCAGCGGCTTCACACTATTGGACGTGATTGATGTACCGATTAATGCTTGTCCGGAGGGAGTCTTACCAGAAACAGCGATCCAGAAGCACGGCGATAAACCATTCTGTCTCATTCTGCTGGCCCAAAAATAGGGGTATTGATGTAAATAAGTGTTGTTGGATTGTAGCCGTTGCCGGGTTTGACCGGCAGAGATAATAATGATTGGTCGAACATTAGATAACTATCGAATTGTTGAACAAATAGGGATGGGAGGCATGGCCACGGTTTTTAAGGCTCACGACCCCAACACCGACCGCTATGTCGCACTTAAAATCCTGCCTGGACAGCTGTCTCAAGACCCTACATTTCGAGAGCGTTTTCAACGCGAGGCCCAGGCCATCGCCAAATTAGAGCACCTGCACATTTTGCCTATCTTTGCCTACGGTGAGGAGGATGGCATCGCCTATATGGCCATGCGCTATCTCAAAGCCGGCACCTTAACGGATCGTATCAAACAAGGTCCCTTACCGTTCAATGAGGCCAGCCAGCTGCTGAATCAGATCGCTGGCGCCCTGGATCACGCTCATTCCCACAACATCCTGCATCGTGATGTCAAGCCCAGCAACGTCTTGCTTGACAACGGGGGCAACGCTTACTTAACGGACTTTGGGATTGCCAAAATGGTGGGCACAACACTCGATTTGACCAGAGGCGGCATCCTCGGCACACCGGCCTATATGAGCCCCGAGCAATGCCGGGGTGACACAGAACTGACCCCGGCGTCTGACATCTACGCCTTAGGGATTGTCCTCTATGAGATGGTTACCGGGCGTACCCCCTTCCAGGCCGAAACGCCCATTGCCCTGATCAACATGCAACTCAACCACCCACTGCCCCCGCCGCGGAGCTTGCGGCCCGAGCTTCCAGAGGCTGGAGAAAGCGTCATTCTCAAAGCTCTGACCAAGGATCCAGGTCTACGCTATGAAAGTTGTGGAACGATGGCGGATGCCTTTGCCCAGGCCATTGCTGAACAGTCGGTTAGCCTACCTTCATCCCCGTCAGAGGTGGACCCAGATTTATCGCCAACTATTTTGACCAGATCAGCCTCCAAGGCGACATTACCGATCAGACCCAATAAGCGCCCAGTTATGGTCTGGGTCCTGGCTTCACTTGCTGTTTTGCTGCTGGCCGGGCTGATTAGTAATATCATCGCTACTGGCTTCTTCTCTCCTTGGAAGCTAACCCAGGTCGCCACACGGATGGATACTACGGCAAGTAGCTCGCTGGACCAGGCCATGAAGCGGGTCGATACCTGTGATGCGTTGGGTTATGGGCCGGGTATTTGCATCATTCAAGGCCGGCAGCGCGTGGAAATTCTCAAAGATACAGATATTGACATAGCCTCTGACGGTCAGCTATCGTGGAGTCCCGATGGCGCACGGATAGCCTTTTTCAACGAGCGCGGAGAGCTCCATCTGGTCAATGTTGATGGCTCAAATCTGGTGAAGCTCCCGCTAAAGGCACACGGAACAGAACCCGCCTGGAGTCCCGATGGTAGCCTGCTGGCCTTTCACGATGCCGGTGGACTAGTCATTGTCAAGCCTGATGGGTCAGAAGTAATGGTGCTTTGGGATAACCGGCAAGGAGACTGCGTTTTTCAACCTCAGTGGTCCCCCGATAGCCAATGGATTGTTGTTTCAGTCAGAAAGGGAGGTTTCTGCAGCGACTCGTTGCCGCTGACCCATAAAATCTCTGTCGTCTCCCGTGACGGAAAGCTCAGAACCCCTGTCGCTGCCGTTATATACGAAGACGACTCTTGTTTAGACAGTCGGGTTGCTTTCAGCCCGGACGGCCAGCAGGTGGCCTATGTTGACCAAAAGTGCGAGGCGCAGCTCATCAATGTGCATGGTTTCGGTGAGCCCATACCAATTGATCACTTTCCCGATGAATGGACGGCCAGAACCTATCCGCAATGGGGTGACCTGGCTGAAGAGTAGAAAAATTATTTTATGGAGTTAGATATGTTGATTAACAATTATCAAGTTGAGGAAGAAATTGGGCGAGGCATTACTGCTGTTGTTTATCGAGCCACGAATCCCCAAGGACAGGTCGTAACCCTGAAAATGTCGCGTGACAATGATCCCGATAGACTGCGTCAAATCAAACAAGAGGCAGAAGTTTTATCTTGGCTTAATAATGAAGGGGTACCCCACTGTTACGACTATTTTGAGTTCGAAGGACAGGGCTGTGTAACGTTGGAGTTTGTCGCTGGAAAAACCTTTAAGTCGCTAATGCAGGAACAACGACCACCTTATTCTGAGGCTCAAGCTGTTCAGTGGGGTATTCAACTGGCAGATATCTTAGATCGGATCCATACGCACCCCACTCCGCATATTTATCGTTCCCTGGCCCCACATCACCTGCTGTTAACCGAGTCCGGGCAACTTTATCTCATTGATTATGGTAAAGTTGAGCCCTACAAGCCTGATGCGCTCTTTCCCGCTATTGGGTTTGCCGGTTATTCTCCCCCGGAACAATATGTCGGGCGACCAGAACCCAGGGGAGATATTTTCAGCCTGGGCGTATTTCTGTACCATGTCACGACAGGGCGTGACCCCCATTTACCGCATGCTGCTTTCTTATTTCATGTGCTGCCGCCTCGGGCTATCAATCCACAGTTGTCTCCCGAATTTGAGCGGATTGTACTCCAGGCTGTTGAACACAAAGCCAGCGATCGCTTTACATCAATAGCCGCTATGCGTGAAGCATTGTTGGCCTGTTCTGCATAAATCGCTAGTTTTGGGTGTTCCAAAATAACGGTGTCTTCAGCTCGTTGCACTGGGTTCCATGGCGCGGCAAATATACCAGGCGTTGTTTTAAGCCATATGCACCAAGTTAGATTGGCTGTTTAGGAGGGCGGAGCCGCCAGTCTTGACATTAAATTTTATCCAGATAACACTACGCTCATCTGGCCAGTCGGAGAAATATTATGACTCACATCGTAATGCCAGTCTCACCAACCGAAAAGGCTGACCGTTTGCAAGTCAGTGTTCATATTGAGGCAGAGGTCTTGTCGGCTGAAGCCGCCCGCCGGGAAGCTAACTACTGGCTGCTAGAAAACGTAGGCAACCTCCTCCGGACTGATAATCCGGAACTGGTTCTGGGTGAGCAACTGGTCTGGCGGGTTGACATCGTTCTCACCTCTCCCACTCGCGGACAGGTTGGCGCTATTGGCCGTCTTGAACTTGACGCCATCACCGGCAAGGTTCTGGCCGATGAAACCCTGGCCGAGGAGCTTACTCCCTGTGCCCACGCCCTCATGGCCAATTGAGCATTATTTCTAAAATGTCTGCCTCAAACACACAACAGCGAATTAAAACGTATTTAGAGCTTGAAGCCGGCGACAATCCTGAGACCAGGCTTAAAACTGTTGAGGATATCAAGCAGGTTGGCTATTTCCACGACTTTGAGGTCTGGCAGGCCCGGCTGGTCTTCAGCGATATCGAACAGAGAGTCTGGGTGATCCCGGAGCCGGTGCTGAACTATTACCTGCACCGTGGCCGCCGGTCGGATGAGGAGAGTGAATTGGCGACACCGGAGGACGCGGCGCTATACCACATCGGGTTTCTCACCACGCTTCGGGCCGAAATTCGTCAAGGTCGGCTCGACACCTTTGAGCCGGAGCGTGGAAGGTCGGCGCAAGAAGCTGGCAGCGATATTATTCAGGTCGGTAAGAATGTCAAAGTTTCGGTTTGGCGCAACGGCTGGTTAAAGAACTTTCGTCTCGTGGCTCGGTCGAGTTAGAAACCCTGGGTGCCGGGGCGGTTAACCAGGCCGTGAAAGCGGCCGCCAGGACCCGGCAAACTCTTGCAGCTGAAGGGTATGCATTGGTAGTTGTCCCCTAACTGGTGCAGATTCGGTCCGGACACGGACAAGAGACGGTGGTGCATCTAATTGTCACGGATGCGAGCGGGGAAAATTAAGAAAATCGGGTCGTTATCAATACCGGATTTTAGCTAAACAAAACATTGACAAATCTTATACTTTGTGGTATAATTGTTAATATACCCCCACAAATATCTCCAACAAAATCCATAATTAAATCTCCCTATTAAACCAATTAAATACATTCAAAACCCTTGCCTGAAGACATAGACCTTCGGGATTTTTGTGATTCTATCAATTTTAGTCCAAGAAAGGAGTCATTAAAATGACCATCTATCCCATCCCTATTACCGAAGAATACACGTTCACCGCCGAGAAATCGGTGACCGTCACCGGGGAAGAGACCTTGCTGCTCTCTGTTGACGAGAAGGAGCAACTGCTGCTGGCCTGGCAGCGCTTGCTGCTGAGTGGGTTCAAAAACCTGTTTTTCACCGACCCGCTCTATCGCTTTCTCATCCATCATTGCCAGTTCAGCGCCCATCGTCGCCGGGAGCAGTTCTGGAATTTCTATATGAATGGCTCAATCTCCCGCTTTCGTGATTTTCTGGCCCAATTCGGCGCTGACCGGCGCAGCGTTGAACAGGGCAACCATCTCTGGCTCGATGGCCCGGCCGC